>JAQBQI010000671.1 GCA_028287085.1 Myxococcaceae bacterium | reverse complement strand
CCCCCGCGCCGCCGCCCGCGCCGCCGCCGCCCGCCCGCCCGGCACGTCGGTCGCCGACATGCTCGCGCTGCCGTCGAGGAGCAGCACCGTGGTGCGCCCGCGCCGCGCCGCCCCGGCGGGCCGCGGGTCGCCCAGCGCCACCACCAGCAGCGCCAGCAATACCAGCTGGAGTAAGAGCGACAGCAGCCGGCGCAGGCGCTCGAAGAGCTTCGCGCTCGGGCGCTCCTCCAGCACGCGCGCCCAGAGCGGCGCGAAGGGCACCGCCACGCGCCGGCGCCGCTGCTTCAGGAGGTAGAGCGCGACCACCGCGGCGGCCGCGAGCGCGCCGGCCCACGCGAGCTGCGACGGCGCGAGGCCCAGCCACTCCATCAGCCGACCAGCCCCGAGCGGCGGAAGAGGTTCAGTACCTGGTCTTCGAGCGCGCCCTCGACGTCGGCCTCGGCGTAGGCCACCCGCCGCGCCTTGCAGAAGCCCTCCACCTCGCGCCGCCACGCGCCGTGCGCCTCGCGGAAGCGCCCCACCAGCGCGGGCGTCAGCGTCACCTCGCGGCCGTCGCCCGACTCCGCGTCGACCAGCAGCACGTCGCCCCGCGCGCCCGGGTCGGCGTCGCGCGCGTCGGTCACGTGGATCACCATCGGCTCGAACTTCTGGTAGCGCAGCGCGTTGATGCCGCGCTCGAAGCCCGCCGGGTCGTAGAGGTCGCTCACCACGATCGCCACCCCGCGGCGCTTCAGCTCCGCGCCGAGCGTGCGGCCCGCCTCGGCCAACGCCGTCGACCCGCCCGGCTTCAGCGCCCGCAAGAACTCCAGCACCTTGAAAATCTGGCCCTTGCCGCGCGCGGGAGGGAGGCGCCGCTCGACCTTCGTCGACACCGCCACCATCGTCACGCGGTCGAGGTTGGAGAGCGCCACGTAGGCCATCGCCGCCGCGAGGCGGCGCGCGTGGTCGAAGCGCGCTCGTCCCCCGAAGCCCATCGAGGCTGACACGTCGAGCACGATGGCGACGGTGAGGTCTTCCTCCTCCTCGAAGCGCTTCACCAGCAGGCGCTCGGTGCGGCCGTAGACGCTCCAGTCGAGCGCGCGCAGGTCGTCGCCGGGCGTGTACGGCCGGTGGTCGGCGAACTCGATGCCGCTGCCCGAGATGCGCGTGCGCCGCTCGGCCCGCATGCGCCCCGCGAAGAGCCGCCGCGCCGCGACGGCGAGGTACTCCAGCTTGCGCTGGAAGGCCTCGTCGAAGAGCTCGCCCTCGGCCGCGTCGGAGGCCTTCGGCGCGCGCAGCCAGTCGAGCCAGCCCACGCGCTACGCCCCCGGCTTGACCGCGCCGAGGATCTCCTCGAGCACCGCGTCGGGCCGCACGCCCTCGGCCTCGCCCTCGAAGTTCAGGATCAGCCGGTGCCGCAGCGCGGGCGGCGCGCTCGCCCGCACGTCGTCGGCGCTCGCGCTGAAGCGCCCGTCCATCACCGCGCGGATCTTCGCCGCCAGCAGGATCGCCTGCGCCCCGCGCGGCGACGCGCCGAAGCGCACGTAGCGCTTCACCGTCGGGGTCGCGCCCTCCTCGCCGGGGTGCGTCGCGAGCACGAGGCGGATGGCGAAGTCCTGCACCGAGCGGGCGACGGGCACCTCGCGGGTGAGCGCGCGCAGCTCGAGGATGCGGGCGCGGTCGAGCACGGGCTTCACCTCGGCCTCCGCCCCGCCGGTCGTGCGGTCGAGGATCGCGTGCAGGTCTTCGCGCTTCGGGAAGGGGACGTTGAGCTTGAAGAGGAAGCGGTCGAGCTGCGCCTCGGGCAGGGGGTAGGTGCCCTCCATCTCCAGCGGGTTCTGCGTGGCGAGCACGAAGAAGGGCTGGTCGAGGGCGTAGGTCTGGCGCGCGATGGTGACCGACTGCTCCTGCATCGCCTCGAGCAGCGCGCTCTGCGTCTTCGGCGTGGCGCGGTTGATCTCGTCGGCCAGCACCAGGTTCGCGAAGACCGGGCCGCGCTGGAACTCGAAGCGCTTCCCCCCTTTGCCGTCCTCCGCGATGACCTGCGTGCCCAGGATGTCGGAGGGCATCAGGTCGGGCGTGAACTGCACCCGCGAGAACTGCAGGTCGAGCGCGCGGCCGAGGGTGCGCACCAGCATCGTCTTGCCGAGGCCCGGCACGCCCTCCAGCAACGCGTGGCCGCCCGCGAGCAGGCAGGTGAGCACCCCGTCGACGACGCCCTGGTGGCCGACGATCACCCGGCCCACCTCGGCGCGCACCGCCGCCAGGTCGCGCTGGAAGCGCTCGACGGACTCCTTCGGGGCCGCCTCGGTCTTCGCCGCCATTCAGTCCTCCCTCGGTCGAATCAGCTGGAAATACCTGCGCACGTAAGAACGGAAGCCCGGCGGCACCTCGCCCTGGTGGAGCACCTCGCGGGCGCGGTCCCAGTAGGGGGAATACACCTCCCGGTAGGGCCGGCTGGCGAAGCCCGTCCCGGCCGCCGCGCGGATCACCTGCGAGCGCGACGGGCCGTTGCCCGTCTGCTGCCCCTGCACCTGCACCGCCTGCGTGCGCCCGAGCGGGTCGACCGCCGCGCCGCGGAGGTTCTCGTCGTGCGACACGCCCGCGCCGCCGCCCGGCTCGGTGCCCTGCTGCTGCCCGGGCTGCCCACCCGGCGCCTGCCGCCCCGGCGCCGCGCCCGGCACCGGCAGCGGAATGCCCCCGGCGCCCGGCATCAGCACCACGCCCTGCGGCGGCCCGTTGCCCTGTCCTCCCGGTCCCCCCTGTCCCGGTTGGCCCTGTCCCTGCCCCGACTGTCCCGGTTGCCCCGGTTGCCCCTGCTGGCCCTGTCCCGGTTGCCCCTGGCTCTGTTGGCCCGGCTGTCCCTGCTGGCCGTTGGCGTTGCGCGAGAACTGCTGGAGCCGCATCCGCTGCCGCTGCCCGCCCTGCCCATGCTGCTGGCGCATCAGCTCGCGGAGCTGTTCGAGCTGCTGGCGAAGCTCCTCGGTCGAGCGCTGCGACTGCTGCTCGTCCTGCATGCGCGACAGTTCCTCGGCGCCGCGCTCGAGGTCGGCGCCGGCCGCCTGGAGGTCGCGCGCGAGGTCCTGCGCCGCCTGGGCGACCTCGCGCTGGAGGTGCTCGGCCTCGCGGCGCTGCTCCTCCTGGCGCTGCTGCTCGCCGGTGAGCCGCTGCGCCTCCTGCTGCCGCCGCCGGAGCAGCGACTCCTCGGGCCGCGTCAGCGCCCGCTCGCGCTGGCGGCGCAGGCTCTCCTCGACCTCGCGGCGCGCCTGCTCGACCTGCCGCCGCAGATCGGCCGCGTCGGGCTGCGCCTCGGCCGCGCGCTGCAGCGCCTGCGCCATCTGCTGCCGCTGGGCCGGCGTCATCGGCCCCTGCCGCAGCGACCGGGCCATCTCGCGCATCGCCGCGGCGGCCGCGCCCGCG
>JAQBQI010000657.1 GCA_028287085.1 Myxococcaceae bacterium | reverse complement strand
GCAACCGACGCGGTGTCGACCCCCGACGCCGCGCCCGACGCCGCGCGAGACGCCGGCGCCGCGACCGACCTCGGCTCGCCTTCCGATGCTGGCACCACCGCCGACGCCGGCACCGCCGCCGACGCGTCCGCGCCACCCCCCACCGACGACGACGGCGGCTGCTCGGTCGGCCGCCCCTCCTGCCGCCACGCCGCCGCGCCGTGGGCCCTCGCGCTCGTCGCCCTCGCGCTGCTGCGCCGCCCCCGCTCGCCCCGCCGCGCGACCTGAGCGCTCCCCTCTCTTTACGGATCCTCGTATTCGGGCAGCTGCAACACCCCCGGGTGCAGGTGCTCGAAGGCCGCCTTCGCCCGCATGGGGCCGACCTTCGGCACCGCCGCGATCTCGGCGTAGGTCGCCTCGGCCACGCCCGCCACGCTGCCGAAGTGCCGCAGCAGCGCCCGCGCCGCCACCGGCCCGAGCCCCGGCAGCCCGTCGAGCTCGCTGCGCAGGCGCTTCTTGTGGTGCAGCGCCTCGCGGGTCTTGTTGGCGAAGCGGTGGGCCTCGTCGCGCGCCCGCGCCAGCAGCACCAGGGCCGGCCCGTTGTCGCGGATCGTCACCGGGTTCTTCCGCCCCGGCTGGTAGACGCGGTCGACGACCTTCTCGCCGAGCACGTTCTCGCGCTCCTTGGCGAGCGAGCACACGGGCAGGTCGGTGATGCCCAGCTCCTGCAACACGGTCACGGCGATGTTGAGCTGGCCGCGGCCGCCGTCGACCACGAAGAGGTCGGGCAGCTCCCAGCCCTTCTCGTTGTTCCGCCCCCGGCGGAACCTCCGCGACAGCACCTCGTACATGGCCCGGTAATCGTCGCCCGTGTTCTCGGTGCGCACGTGGAAGCCCTTGTACCCGCGCTTGTACGCGACGCCGTCCTGGAGGCAGACGATGGCCCCGACGGTCTCGGCGCCCGCGTGGTGCGAGATGTCGACGCACTCGATGGTGCGCGGCGGCTCCTCCAGGTCGAGCGCGCGGGCCAGCGCCTCGGCCTGCCCCCCGGCGCTCGCGACCGCCATGCGCTTCTCGCGGAAGGCGTGGCGCGCGTTCTCCATCGCCATCGCGAGCAGCGGCGCGGCGCTCCCCCCGCCCGCCTCGGGCTTCACGACGATGCGCACGGCCTTGCCGCGCTGCTCGGTGAGCCACTCGGCGATGCCGTCGGCCCCCTCGGGTTCGAGCGGCAGCACCACCTCGTCGGGGATCGTCGCCCCCTCGGCGGCGTAGCGGCCGGAGAGCACCTGCGAGACGAGCTCGTCGTCGGGCAGCTCGGCGCGCCCGAAGACCAGCGACTGCGTGTCGCGCACGAAGCCGTTGCGCACGATGAGCAGCGTGAGCACGACGCCGTCGCCCTCGCGGTAGAGCCCGAAGACGTCGCGGTCGAGGTCGCTCACCTCCGCCACGCGCTGCGCCTCGGTGACCTTCGCCACGGCGCTGATCTGGTCGCGGAGCCTCCCCGCGCGCTCGAACTCCATCGCCGCCGAGGCCGCGCGCATCTCGCGCTCGAGCGAGCCCACCAGCTCGGTCGTGCGCCCCCCGAGGAACATCTCCACGTACTCGACCTGCGCCGCGTACTCCTCCGGCGGAACCGGGAGCACGCAGGGCCCGCCGCAGCGCTTGATCTGGAATTCCAGGCAGGGGCGCGTGCGCGAGGCGAACTCGTCGTCGTCGCAGGTGCGCAGCTGGAAGTGGCGGTTGATGGTCTTGAGCGTGCGCCGCGCCTCGGTCGAGCTCGGGTACGGGCCGAAGTAGACGGCGCCGTCGACGCGCGGTCGGCGCACGACCTCGAGGCGCGGCCAGGCCACGCGCTTGTCGAGGCGCACGGAGAGGTAGTCCTTGTCGTCGCGGAGCCGGACGTTGTACTTCGGGTGGTGCTGCTTGATGAGGGAGTTCTCGAGCAGCACGGCCTCCTTCTCGGTGGCGGTCACGACGGTCTCGATGTCGCCCAGCACGCGGTCGAGCAGCGGGATGAAGTAGCGGTAGTCCGAGCTGTTGGCCTGGAAGTACTGCCGCACGCGCTGCCGCAGCGAGCGCGCCTTGCCGATGTAGACCACCACCCCCTTCTTGTTCTTGAACAGGTAGCAGCCGGGGGACGTGGGCAGCGTGTCGAGCCGCGCCCGGAGCTCTTCCTCTCGCATCAGGCGCGCAGTCTACGGTCCGGGCCCGCGCGGGTCGATCGCCCGCAACACGGGGTGTTGCGGCCGTGGCGTCTCTGGCATCCTGCGCGCAAATGACACCCGCCCGCGCGTCGTCCCTGGTGCTCACCCTCAGCCTCGTGGCCGCGTGCTCGTCGCGACCGCCGCCGCGCCCCGTCACCGCGCTGCGCCCGCCCGACCCGATCCCGCTGACGCTCGCCGAGGTGCGCGTCGCGCACGCCGCGTGGGCGCCCCCGACCCCGCCGCCGATCATGGCGCCGACCTCGCGCCGCACGCCCCGCCGCAGCGGGATGACCCTCGACATGGCGCTGCCGGTGCTCGTCTCCACCAACGAGCCCGTGCGCGCCTGCTACAAGGCCTTCCTCGCGTTCTCGCCGCAGGCCGGCGGCACGATCATCACGCTCATCACCGTCGGCGGCAACGGCGCGGTCAGCGACGTCGAGACCATCGGCACGCCCGACCCGTCGCTCGCGATCATGTCGCAGTGCGTGCTCACCGCGCTGCGCACCCGGCGCTTCCCCGCGGTCGGCGCGCCGACGCTGCTGTCCTTCCCGTTCAGCTTCCGCAGCGGCGAGATCAACGGCCAGACGCTGCCCGCCCCGGTGCTCCCCGCGCCGCGGCCCAACGAGATGCAGGTGCCCAACTCCGAGAACATCACGGTGCGCCCGTGGCGGCCCGCGCTCATCCCCGCGAGCGTCTCGGCCCCGGTCATGACCCGCGAGCTCGTCGACGCCGTCGTGCCCGACGTCCAGTCGCTCGCCGACACCTGCTACGCCGCCACCCTCGTGATGAACCCCGCCGCGTCGGGCGACTTCACCCTGCGCCTCGCGGTCGAGCCCTCGGGCAACGTCAACCGCCTCGACATCACGCCGCCGGAGTTCCCGTCGCCGATGCGCGACTGCGTGGTCACCCTCGGCCGGCAGCTCCACTTCCACCCCAGCCTCACCGGCGCGGTCGTGACCATCCCCGTGTCGCTGCACCGCATCGAGCCCGACGCCAACGCCCCCGACGCGCCCACCACGGCCTCGGCCGGCGGCGGGCTCATGCCCGTCGCCGCCCACTGACCCGCTCAGCCCCGTAGCAGCCGGTACGCCGCGATCACGGCGCGCAGCCGCTCGACCGAAGCCCCGGCGTTGCGGTCGGGGTGCAGCGCCAGCACCAGCTCGCGGAAGCGCCGCCGCAGCAGCGCCGCGCCCGGGTCGCGCTCGAAGCCCAGCGTCGCGAGGGCCTCCGACCGCGCGGGGTCGGCGGCGCTGCGCCCGTGGTCGCGGCGGCGCGGGCGGCCGTGGAAGGTC
>JAQBQI010000622.1 GCA_028287085.1 Myxococcaceae bacterium | reverse complement strand
CTGCTGACGATGAACCTGCGCGGCACCCGGCTCGTCGTGCTGTCGGCCTGCGAGACCGCCCAGGGCAGCGCCGCCGTCGGCCAAGGTGTCTTCGGGCTGCGTCGGGCGTTCCTGCTCGCGGGCGCCGTGGCGCTCGTCACCAACCAGTGGGACGTCGATGAGCGCGCCGGTGCCGTCTTCACCATCGCGCTCTACGAGGGGCTGCGCCGGGGGATGCGTAGCGCCGACGCCGTCGCCCGCGCCGCGAGCGTCGTGCGCGAGCGCGACCCCGACCCCTTCGCCTGGGCTCCCTTCGTCCTCGTCGGACGCGACGACGCCATCGACTGGGCCGCCGCGCCGACAACCCCGCCGGCGATGGTCCCGCCGAGCCACGCCCACAACGACGCGCTCCGCTCCTTCGAGACCGCTCCGGTCGTGCGATGAATCGGCCGCTCGAGGGCTCGACCGCCAACGTTGTCAGAGGGGCGTCTTGATGAGTGTCCTGGTTCGCACCTCGATCAGGAGAGTCCGGTAATGGCACGTACGACGTGCGTCGGGATGTTGCTTTCGATCGTCGTGGCGGCGCTGCCGATGCAGGAAGCACGGGCCAATCCCCCGAGTGCACCGGCGTCCGCGGCGCAGATCACCGCCCTCAACGATCGGGCCGTCAACCTCTATCAGACGGGGCATCCCCGGGAGGCGCTGCCCCTCGCCGAAGAGGCGTTGCGGCTGCGCGAGGCGCTCCGCGGGCCCAACCACCCCGAGGTGGCCACCAATCTCAACAACCTCGCCTCAATTCTTGTGTCACTGGGCGAGTTCGAACGAGCCGCGCCCTTGCACGAGCGGGCTCTTCGCATTCGGGAGGCCGCTCTCGGCCCCAATCACCTGGACGTCGCCGAGAGCCTCAACAACCTCGGCGGCGTGCGGCGGCGAATGGGGCAATACGAACGAGCCCGGGACCTGCACGAGCGAGCCCTGCACATCCGCGAGCTGGCGCTCGGCCCGAACCACCCCACCGTGGCCCAGAGCCTCAACAACCTCGCGATGGTGCTCGACTCCATGGGCCAGTACGAGCGATCCCTGGCCCTCCACGAGCGCGCACTCCGCATCCGGGAGCGAGCCCTCGGACCCCGCCATCCCGACCTGGCCACGAGCCTCTGCAACGTCGCCGGGCTGCTTTCGATGCTGGGGCGGTACGAGCGCGTCGTCCCGTTGTACGAACGGGCGCTCCACATCGACGAGGCGGCTCGCGGGCCCAACCACCCCGAGGTCGCAACCGACCTCAACAACCTCGCCCACGCCTTCGCCGACCTGGGTCGATATGAGCGGGCGATTCCCCTGTACGAGCGGGCGATTCGCATCCGCGAATCCACCCTCGGCCCCATCCACCTTGAGCTGGCGTCGAGTCTCAACAATCTCGCCGAGGTGTACGCCTCCCTGCACCAGTACGAGCGCGCCCTCCCGGTCCACGAGCGCGCCCTCCAAATCCGGGAGACCGCCCTCGGCCCCGACCATCCCGACGTTGCCGCGAGCCTCAACAACCTCGCGGCGGCGTTCCACGCCACGCATCAAGATGCACGCGCCCTCCCTCTGCTAGAGCGCTCACTTCGGCTCCGTGAGAACGCCCTCGGGCACGACCACCCCTCCGTGGCCACCGCCCTCGGCAACCTCGCCCTGGTGCTCAACGCGCTGAACGAGCCCGCGCGCGCGATGCCTCTGCTCGAACGCGCCCTCCACATCGACGAAGCCGCCTTCGGCCCCAACCACCCCAGCGTCGCCGTGCGCCTCAACAACATCGCGGAGACCTTCGTCTCGCTCGACCAGCGCGCACGCGCCCTGCCCCTGCTCGAACGCGCCCTCCGCATCGACGAAAACGCCCTCGGTCCCAGCCACCCTGACCTCGCCGCGGATCTCGAAAACCTCGCCAACGTGCTCGTCGCGCAGGGCCAGGACGAGCGCGCCCTCCCCTTGTACGAGCGAGCTCTCGTCATCCATGCGGTCGGCGTGCGTGATCTCACGCGGCACCAATCTCCTCGCAGCGTGGCGCGCTTTCTGGAGCGACTCCAGGGCGCGTCCGACACGTTGATCTCCTTCGCGGTCGGTCGCCCGAGCGACGCTCGTGCCCGCACCCTGGCCTTGCAGGCCGCCCTGTTGTTCAAGGCCTGCGGTGAGGAAGTGTCGGTGTCAATCCTCGCCGCCATGCGGCGCTCGGCTTCGCCCGAGGACCGAAGTCGGCTCACGCAATGGACCGACCTCCAACAACGTCTGGCCGCCCTCACCGACGGTCCTCCGGCCGAGCGCACCCGACTGGAGACTGACCTCCGCGCCACCGAAGAGCAGATGGCCCGCCAAACCAGCGCGTTGCGTGAGCAACGACAGCTCGCCGAGGTCGCGACGATCGTTCCCGGTGTGGCCGGTCGGCTTGCGAGCGACACCGCCCTGGTCGAGTTGATCGCCTTCACTCCCGTCGACGCCCGTGCCCGCACCCCGGCCGGTCGTTGGGGTGCGCCGCACTACGCGGCGTTCGTGTTGCGCGCCGACGGATCGAACGCGCTGGTCGACCTTGGCGAACGTTCATCGCTCGACGCCCTGGCGGCGCAACTCGCGGCGACGGTGACCCGCCCCGATCACACCGTAGAGTCCGTCGCGGCTGCCGGGCGGGCGCTCTCGGCCCGCTTGTTTGCGCCGTTGGTTCCGTTGCTCAGCTCCTCGGTGGGCCGGCTGCTGCTGGCGCCCGACGGCCCGCTGCACCTGGCACCGCTGCACCTGATGCACGACGGCCAGCGCTGGCTCGCCGACCGCTACACCGTCAGCTACCTGACCAGCGGCCGCGACCTGCTCCGCCAGCGCTCCGAGCTCGACGTCCCCGGAGAGCCGGCTGCCCTCGCCGTCACCCGCTACGCGGTACCCGCTTGGAACCTCCCCGGGCTGACCACGCAGGCTGACCTGCTTCCGCGCCTGGTGCCGGGCATCCGCGTGATGCGCGACGGGGCCGCCACCGAGTCGGCGCTGCGCGACCTCGCTGCCCCGCGAGTGCTGCACATCGCCGCGCACGGGCAGTTTCTCGCAGCGGCGGACGACCTGTCGGGCGACCCGATGCAGCGCGGGCGTCTGGTAATGGCCGACGCGTCGCCCACGCTCGCCACGCGCGACGACGGTAACGACGGCCTCGCCACGGCCGCCGAGCTGCTGACGATGAACCTGCGTGGCACCCGGCTGGTGGTGCTGTCGGCCTGCGAGACCGCGCAGGGCAGCGCCGCCGTCGGCCAGGGCGTCTTCGGGCTGCGCCGCGCCTTCCTGCTCGCGGGCGCCGAGGCGCGCGTCACCACCCAGTGGGACGTCGACGAGCTCGCCGGCGCCGTCTTCACTGTCGCCCTGTACGAGGGGCTGCGCGCGGGGATGCGCAGCGCCGACGCGGTGGCTCGGGCGGTGCGGGTGGTGCGCGAGCGCGACCCCGACCCCTTCGCGTGGGCGCCTTTCATCCTCGTCGGACGTGACGACGCCATCGACTGGGCCGCCGCGCCGGTGTGGCGATCGCCGTGACCTCCGCTCGCGTGTTCGTGCCACGAGCGTCTGAGACTCTTGCGCCGATTGGAGTCTTCGACGACGCTGTCGCATCATGAAGCCAGCGGGGAGCATGCGGAGGAGTGGACTTGGCGCGGCATTTTATCGATCGCATGGGTGGCTGAAAGGCGCCGTGATGGCGGCGGTGACCGCGGCGTGCGCGAGCCGCCCGCCCGAGGGGACGACCGCAGCAGCGAACGGGCCCGCGCCGGTCGCACTGGACGGTTCGCTGCTCGACGACCCGGCGATCCAGGCGCTGATGCCGCGCGCCTGCCCCCCGCCGAGCTCGCCGGGCGAGTGCAGCGACGGCTTCCGCTGGGTCGCCAACGCGTGCCGCCGCGTCCAGG
>JAQBQI010000529.1 GCA_028287085.1 Myxococcaceae bacterium | reverse complement strand
GGCGACTGCGCCGACGCCGACCCCTGCACCACCGGCGAGCGCTGCGACCCGGCGTCGCGCGTCTGCGCCTCGACCACGCTCGACGGCGACCGCGACTCGCACCCGCCGCGCGTCTGCGGCGGCGACGACTGCGACGACGGCAACGCGCAGGTCTTCGCCGGGGCGCGCGAGGCCTGCAACCTGCGCGACGACGACTGCGACGGGGTCGTCGACAACGGCGCCGGGCTCTGCCCCGCGGGCGAGGTCTGCCGCGCGGGCGCCTGCGCGTGCGACGGCGCGCGCCAGCGCTGCGGCGGGGCCTGCGTCGACGTGACCACCTCGGCGACCGACTGCGGCCGCTGCGGGGCGCCCTGCATGGCGGGCGCGGCCTGCGTGGCCGGCGCGTGCCAGTGCGCGGCCGGGCGCGCGACCTGCGGAACGAGCTGCCCCGACCTCCAGACCGACGCCCTGCACTGCGGCGGCTGCGGGCGCGCCTGCGCCCCCAACGAGACCTGCGTCGCGGGCGTGTGCGGCTGCCCCGCGGGCGCGTCCTGCGGCGAGCAGTGCGCCGGGCTCACCGTGATCGATTCGGCCCGCGTCGGCACGCGCACCGGCAACGTCCTCCGCGTGACGGGCAACACCGCCGCCGCGTGGGCGGCGCAGAACCCCGGCGGCGTGCTGGCCGCCCGCTCGCCCGTCGCCCCGATGGGCGGGACGGTGTGCCCGCGCTCGGTGGGCCAGGTGATCTACCGCTACGTGAGCACCGCCGCGAACGTCGCGCTCCGCATCACCACCACGAACGCCGGCACCGCGCCCGGCTTCGACACCGTGCTCTACCTGGCCACGAGCTGCGCCGCGACGCTCACGGGCAACGCGTGCAACGACGACGACGTCGAGGTCGTCGCGAGCGGGGCCGTGACCTCGCTGGTCACCGCCGACTTCCAGCCCGCCGGCACCGCCTACTACATCGTGGTCGGCGGCCTCGCGCCCCCGGTGCCGGGCACGCTCGACCGCGGCGCCTTCGAGCTGACCATCGCGGAGATCCCCGCGATCGCGCCGGGCGCGCCGTGCAACCAGACCATTCGCACCGGCCGCTGCGGCGCGGGCTACGCGTGCACCGGCCCGCTCGACTCGGTGCAGGCGACCTGCGTGGCGCTCGGCAGCGCGGCGGGCGCCGTGTGCCGCGCGGCCACGCCCCAGTGCGACGCCGGCCTCACCTGCGAGACCATCGTCGGCTCCGACCAGCGCTGCGTGACCACGGTCACCGCGGGCGCGAGCTGCGACGTCTACCGCCGCTGCCCGACCAACACCGTCTGCCGCCCGCTCAACGTCGGCTCGACGCGCGGCGTGTGCGTGGCGACCGGGAGCTACGCCGGCGGTCCCTGCCGCGCCCCGAGCTCGCCGAGCGGCCAGTGCGACAGCGGGATGACCTGCGGCACCGCGCAGGCCAGCGCGGTGGTGCCGTCGCCGACGCCCGTCTGCCGGGTGCCCTCGGTCGCGGGCGGCGCGTGCTCGATCCTGCGCACCCAGTGCCCCGACCAGTACACCTGCCTCTCGCCCGACAGCTACGTGGGCGCCTGCCGCGCCGCGGGGACGGCCGCGCTCGCCCCGTGCCGCGCCTCGGCGCCGACCTGCGACGCGTCGCTGTCGTGCGTGGCGACCACCATCGGCAGCGTCTGCCTCGGGTCGGCCGGGGCGGGCGCGGTCTGCGGCTACGCCACGGCGTGCCAGTCCGGCTCGAGCTGCGTGATCGGCGACCTCAGCGACCGGAGCCACGGCATCTGCGGCGTCGAGGGCTCGCCCGGCGGCCTCTGCCACGCGACCGGAACGCGCTGCGACGGCGGCGCCCTGTGCAGCACCGCCACCGGCACCGGGGTCTGCTACGCCGTCGTGGGGGCGGGCCAGTCCTGCCACAGCCCGAGCGCCCGCTGCGTCGCCGGGACGCGCTGCGTGCTGGTCGCCGGGAGCAGCGTCGAGGGCGCCTGCCGCGCGCCGGGCACCGCGCCCGGGGCGAGCTGCAACCCCGACGGAACCTGCGCCGCGGGCCTCGTCTGCTCGTCGCCCGCGCGGGGCCTCTGCCAGACGCCGGTGACGGCGGCCTGCGACCCGCTCGGCGGGACGACCCGCTGCCCGAGCGGTCAGGTGTGCGTCGCGAGCGCGTCGACGGCCGGGCGCTGCGCGACCCCGACGGGCGCCGAGGTCGAGCCCAACGACTCGCCCGCCCTGGTGGCGGCGCGGGCGGTGTCGGCGCCGAGCGCGTTCCGGGGGGCGCTCGCCTTCGGCGACGTCGACTGCGTGGCGGTGCGGGTGCCCGCCGGCGGGGCTGTGGTGGCCTTCGTGAGCGACGGCAACGGCCGCTGCCCCGTCGCGCCCGGCGGGGCGATCGCCCTCGACCTCTTCGACCCCGACGGGGTGAACCTCCGCTCGAACACCCTCGACACCGGTCCCGACCGCTGCGCGCACATCGACGGCGCGCGCCGCTCGGCCTTCCCCAGCGCGGGCGCTCTCGCGGCGGGCACGTACACCGTCTGCGCGCGCCCCCCCTCGGGGACCACCCTCGAGACGGGCGCCGTGCCCACCTACGTGCTCACCGTCGCCGCGACGCCCTGACCGTCGCCCCGGAGCCGACGGGCGTCCGCGAACCCGCGAAAGGCCCGCGCGTTTGGCACCGTCGCCCTGACCCCGCCCCGTGACGGGCGCGCCGGCATCTGCGACAACGCCCGCGATGCCCGCCGTGCTCCGACCGACCGCCCTCCTCGCGCTGACGCTCCTCGCGGGGTGCAGCATCGACTTCGACCGCTTCCTCCGCGGCGGCGTCGGCGCGGACGCGGGCACCCCGCCCCTCGACTCGGGCAACCCGCCCCTCGACTCGGGCACCCCACCCGTCGACGTCGTCACCCCGCCCGTCGACGTCGGCACCGCGCCCGTCGACGTCGTCATCCCGCCCCGCGACACCGGCGTGGTGGGGCCCGCGCCCTGCCGCGTCCCCTACCTCGTGGCCGTGGCCGAGCACCTCGACTCCAACGCCGCGCGCGTGCTGCGCTGGAGCTTCGCCGACGACCGCCGCTGCGACGACCTCACGCTCTCCGTCGCCCACCCGCGCGCGATCGGCGTGGCCTTCGACAGCATCAGCGACGTGATGGGTCCGCAGCTCATCGTCGCCAACGACGAGGCCGTGACGGTGGTCGACGCGAGCAACGGCGCGACCGTCCGCGACGTGCCGGCGGCCGGCTCGCCCCGCTCGATCTTCGACATCGTCGCCAACGGCGCCGGAACCTTCGCGGTCGCCTACACCTTCGCCGGCGGATCGACGCCGGGCAGCGTCGGCAACGTGCGCGTCTTCGACCACCGCAACAACGACCTCCGCGAGGTGCAGGCCTGGAACCGCAACCAGCAGTTCGGCCTGAGCGTGCTCTGGATGACGGCCTTCCCCGGAAACCAGGGGCAGTACCTCACCGCGAAGCCCGCCGACTCGGGCAGCGGCCTCTCGGTCTTCATCACCTCGCCCACGAGCGCCGGCTTCCACACCGCCGCGCCCGCGCTCATCGCCAACCGCGCCAACGTGCAGGCCGTGAGCGCCTACCGCACCGCCGACCGGCGCGGCCACTACGCGATGCCGCTCTCGGGCGGCGGCGGCTCGCCCGCGATCTACGTCGCCGGCAGCGCGCCCGCCGGGACGACCGTGAGCGACGTGTACTCGCGCATGGTGCTCTGCTCCGACCCGTGCCCCGCCGTCACCCGCGCGGTGGCCTTCCCCGACGAGGCGGGCCAGGCCGCGGGCCTCTGCGAGCTGAGCGGCACGCAATACACCGTGGTGCGCTTCGGCGGCGCGTCCACCAGCTGCGCCATGCTCGACACCGCGGCGCTGGGCGGGCGCTGGCGCATCAACGACCTCGCGGTGATGCCCCGCTGAAACAGCGCGATTGGCCGCCGCCACGCGCGCCTCTATAGTCGCGCGCCATGGCGTCCCTGACCGAGCTGCTCCACCTCATCGCGCGATGGGTCCACCTCATCGCCGGCATCATGTGGATCGGCAACTCGATGCTCTTCAACTGGCTCGACCGCAACCTCGTGATGCCCGACGACCCCGAGAAGGGGCTCGTCGGGGAGAACTGGATGATCCACAGCGGCGGCTTCTACCAGGTGAAGAAGCTCAACCCCGAGCCGGGCGCGCTCCCCAAGGTGCTCCACTGGTTCAAGTGGCAGAACGGCGTCACCTGGATCAGCGGCATCTCGCTGCTCGTCCTCGTCTACTACATGGGCGGCGCCGCGCTCATGACCGACGCGGCCGTCGCGCGCATCACCGGCGGCCGCGCGGTGGCCCTCGGCGTCGGCTGCGTGGCCGCCGCGTGGCTGCTCTACGACCTGCTCTGGCGCTCGCCCCTCGGCAAGAAGCAGTCGCTCTCCTTCGTGCTCTCCATCGGCATCGTGCTCGGCCTCTCCGGGGTGCTCTTCCATTACCTCTCCGGGCGCGCGGCCTACATGCACGTCGGCGTGATGCTGGGCACGCTCATGACCGGCAACGTCTGGTTCGTCATCGTGCCGTCGCAGCACGAGCTCGTGAACGCCACCCGCGAGCACCGCCGGCAGAACCTCGCCAAGGGCTACCAGGCCAAGGCGCGCTCGATCCACAACAACTACATGACCTTCCCGTTGCTGTTCATCATGATCAGCAACCACTTCCCGCTCACCTTCGGCCACGCCCTCAACTGGGCGGTGCTGCTCGTCCTGGCCTTCGGCAGCGCGCTGATTCGCCACTTCATGAACATCCGCTTCACCTGGCGGAACTGGTTCCTCCCGACGACGCTGGTGTTCTTCGCGACCTGCGTGGCGACGCTGATCTTCTTCTCCCACCCCGAGGGCTTCACGCGCCGCCGGAGCACCGCCACCGGCCCGCAGCGCTGGGCCGACGTCGAGCCGATCATCCAGCAGCGCTGCGTGCCCTGCCACTCGACGCACCCCACCAACAGCGCCGTCACCGTCGCCCCCAACGGCATCGTCTTCGAGCGCTACGCCCTGGTCGCCTCGTGGAAGGAGCGCATCAAGCTCCGCGTGGTGACCCTCCGCAACATGCCACTCAACAACGCGACCCACATCACCGACGCCGAGCGCGACCGCATCGGCGCCTGGATCGACCAGGGCGCCCACGAAGATTGAAGTCGAGGTTTCCCGATGGCCGATGAGCAGGTCTTCCGCAGCACGCGCGTGGTCACCCCGACGGGCACCCGCCCGGCCTCGGTGCACGTCCGCGACGGGCGCATCACGCGCGTCTCCGAGCACGCCGACTACCCCTCCGCCGGCATCGGCGCCGACTTCGGCGACCACGTGCTGATGCCCGGCGTGGTCGACACGCACGTGCACATCAACGAGCCCGGTCGCACCGAGTGGGAGGGCTTCGAGAGCGCCACCCGCGCCGCCGCCGCGGGCGGCACCACCACCCTGGTCGACATGCCCCTCAACAGCCTTCCGCCCGTCACCACCGCGCGCGGACTGATGACCAAGGCCGAGACCATGGAGGGCCGCTGCGCCGTCGACGTGGGCCTCTGGGGCGGGGCGATTCCCGACAACACCCGCGGCGACACCTCCGTGCTCGCCGACGTGCTCGGCCGCGGCGCCCTTGGATTCAAGTGCTTCCTGGCCCCCTCCGGGGTCGACGAGTTTCCGTGCATCGATGTCGACGACGTGCGCCGCGCGCTCGTGCGACTCCACGGTACGGGCGCCGTCTTCATGGTGCACGCCGAGCTGCCCGGCCCGCTCGACGCCGCGGCGCGCGCGATGGCGCTGGAGTCGCCGCCGCCCGACAGCCGCGCCTACGCGACCTGGCTGCGCTCGCGCCCGCCCGCCGCCGAAGACGAGGCCGTCGCGATGCTCTACCGGCTCTGTAAAGAGGTCGGCACGCCCGTTCATATCGTGCATCTGTCATCGGCGGGGGCGCTGGAGACGCTGGCCCGCGCGCGGGACGAGGGCGTTCCGCTGACGGCCGAGACCGCGCCGCATTATCTCCACTTCACCGCCGAGCAGGTCCCCGACGGGGCGACGTGGTTCAAGTGCGCGCCGCCGATTCGCGACCGCGGCAACCGCGACCGCCTCTGGAAGGCCCTCGAAGACGGACTCATCTCGATGGTCGTCTCCGACCACTCGCCCTGCACCCCCGACCTGAAGCGCCTCGACACCGGCGACTTCATGGCCGCCTGGGGCGGCATCGCGGGACTGCAGTTCAGCCTGTCGGCCGTGTGGAGCGAGGCGCACGCCCGCGGCATCGCGCTCGAGCGCGTGGTCGAGTGGATGTGCCGCGCGCCCGCCCGCCACGCGGGCCTCGCCTCGCGCAAGGGCGCCATCGCCGAGGGCATGGACGCCGACCTGGTCGTGTTCGACCCCGACGCCACCTTCGTGGTCAGCGCGCCCTTCACCCATCATCGCAACAAGCTGACTCCCTACGAGGGGGAGACCCTCCGCGGCCGCGTGCGCGAGACCTACGTCCGCGGACGTTGCGTGCACGGCCGCTTCGCCCAACCGAGCCCCGCCGGGCGCTGGATCACACGCTCATGACACAACCCCCCTTCACCGAGCTCCTCGACCTCGCCTCGCTGCGCCTGCGGGCCTCGGTCGTCGCCGCGAGCGACGACTTCTTCGCCGAGAAGGAGAACCTGCTCAAGCCCGCCGAGGCGGTCTTCCTCCCGCACGAGTACACCGACCGCGGTAAGTGGATGGACGGCTGGGAGTCCCGCCGCAAGCGCGTCGAAGGCCACGACTGGGCCATCGTGCGATTGGGCGTCCCCGGGGTCATCCGCGGCGTCGTCGTCGACACGGCCTTCTTCCGCGGAAACTACCCCTCGCACTGCTCCATCGAGGCCTGCGCCGCGCCCCTCGACGCCCGCCCCGAGACCCTCGACGACCCCGCCACCGAGTGGATCGAGGTGCTCCCGAAGTCGCCATTGCAGGGAGACTCGAAGAACCCCTTCGCCGTCGATATGCCTTATGCCTTCACCCATGTTCGATTGAACATCTTCCCCGACGGCGGCGTGGCCCGACTGCGCGTCTACGGCGAGGCCGCGCCCGACTGGGGCCGCAACGGACACGCCCGCGGCGAGGTCGACGTCGCCGCGGCCGAGAACGGCGCCCACGTCGTGACCTGCAGCGACATGTTCTTCGGCGAGCGCCGCAACCTCATCATGCCCGACCGCGCCCTCAACATGGGCGACGG
This sequence comes from Myxococcaceae bacterium, assembly GCA_028287085.1. Lineage (GTDB taxonomy): Bacteria > Myxococcota_A > Polyangia > Polyangiales > SCUS01. The sequence goes on along the minus strand of JAQBQI010000529.1, from coordinate 10,602 downwards.
CTGGGAGACCCGGCGCAGCCGCGGGCCGCACCACGACTGGGCCCTCGTGCAGCTCGCCGCCCGCGCCACGCTCACCCGCCTCGTCATCGACACGCACCACTTCAAGGGCAACTACCCCGACACCTGCCGCGTGCTGGTCTGCGACGCGGCGGGGGAGGGCGGCGAGGCGCGCCTCTCCGACGAGGGCGCGTGGCGCGAGCTGCTGCCGCGCACGAAGCTCCAGGCCGACACGCGCCACTGGTTCGAGGGCGAGCTCGCGGCCGCCGGCGAGGCCACCCACCTGCGGCTGGAGGTCTTCCCCGACGGCGGCGTGAGCCGGCTGCGCGCCTTCGCGACGCTCTCGCCCGACGGCCGCCAGGCGCTCGGTCTCGCGCGCTTCAACACGCTCACCCCGACGGCCGCCGAGGCCGCCCTGCGCGCCTGCTGCGGCTCGGCCCGCTGGAACGAATGGATGCGCGACGGCCGCCCCTACGCCTCCGTCGCCGCGCTGCTCGCCGCCGCCGACGCCACCTGGTCGTGGACCTCCGCCGACGACTGGCACGAGGCCTTCGCGGCCCACCCCCGCATCGGCGAACGGAAGGCCGCGGCGGGGCAGGGCGCGACGGCGAAGGCCTGGTCGGCCGCCGAGCAGGCGGGCACCCGCGACGCCAGCGACGCGAAGCGCGCCGAGCTCGCGGAGATCAACCGCGCCTACGAGGCCCGCTTCGGCTTCATCTACATCGTCTGCGCGACGGGCCGGAGCCTCGACGAGATGCTCGACCTCGCCCGCGCGCGCATGACCAACGACCCCGCCGCCGAGCTGCGCGTCGCCGCGGCCGAGCAGCACCGCATCACGCGCCTGCGCCTGGAGAAGCTCCTCGAACCATGAACAGCATCACCACCCACGTCCTCGACACCGCGCGCGGGCGCCCCGCGGCCAGCGTCTCCATCACCCTCGAGTACCAGTCCGCCGACGGCTGGACCGTCGTCGGCGCCGGCGTCACCGACGACGACGGCCGCCTGCGCACGCTCCTCCCGGCCGACGCGCTGATCCACCTCGGCGTGTACCGCCTCACCTTCGACACCGACGGGTACTTCAACGCCCTCGGCCTCGACGGGTTCTTCCCCGAGGCGGTCATCGTCTTCCGCGTGCGCGACGGCGCGCAGCACCACCACGTTCCGCTGCTGCTCAGCCCCTTCGGCTACAGCACCTACCGGGGGAGCTGACGTGCGCCGCATTGCCCCCGAGGCCCTCACCGCCGAGGGCTACGCCGCCTACGGCGACGTCGTCTCCGCCGACCGCGCCGACGTGTCCGCGCAGCCCGCCAACCAGGGCACCGCCGCGCGCCGCGACCGCCTCGCCCCCGTCGCCTCGCTGCGCCCCGCGGCGACGCTCAACCTCTGCAGCTTCCGCTGCGCGCCCCGCACCGACTGGCCCATGAACGTGGCCCTGCTGGAGAAGCACCCGCACTCCACGCAGGTCTTCGTGCCCATGAACGCGCGGCGCTACCTCGTGCTCGTCGCCCTCGGCGGCGAGGCGCCCGACCTCGCCACCGCGCGCGCCTTCGTGGCCGGGCCCACGCAGGGCGTGAGCTACCTCCCCGGCGTGTGGCACCACCCGATGATCGCCCTCGACGCGGCGATCGACTTCACCTGCCTCGTCTGGGAAGACGGCACCGCGGGCGACTGCGTCGTCGCCCCGCTGCCCGACGGCGCCCTGACCGTCGAGCCCCCCGATTGCGCTCCGCTCGCGCCCGCCCCATAGGCTGCGCCCACCCACGATGACGGCACCCTCCGAACCCGCCGACGCCGCGCTGCGCGAGAGCGAGGCGCGCTACCGCTTCCTCACCGAGACGATCCCGGTGCAGATCTGGACCGCCCTGCCCGACGGCCGACTCGACTATGTGACGCGGCAGACGGCGGAGTCCTTCGGGCTGACCCCCGAGCGGCTCCTCGCCGATGGCTGGCAGAACGTCGTGCACCCCGACGACCTCCCGCTCGCCATCGCGCGGTGGACCCACGCGCTCGCCACCGGCGAGGCCTACGCGGTGGAGTTTCGCGTGCGGCTGGCCGACGGTTCGTACGCGTACCACCTCGCGCGGGCCGTCGCGCAGCGCGACGAGGCGGGCGCGATCGTGCGGTGGTTCGGCACCAACACCAACATCGACGAGCAGCGCGAGGCCCAGCGGCGCCTGCAGGCGCTCCTCGACGAGGTGGCGCGCCAAGCGGTCGAGAGCGCGGCCGTCATCACGGCGCTGCACGCGGCGAAGGAGCGGGCCGAGGCGCGCGTCGCCGAGCTCGAGGCGCGGTCGCGCCCGACCCGATGACCGCGACCCCGACCGACTGGGACGGCGTCGCCCGGGCGAAGCTCACGCGGGTCCTCGGCGAAGACCACGGGACCGCCGCGATGCGCGACGCGCTGCACGACGCCGGGCTCAGCTCGCTCACGTCGGCCGCCGACCTGCGGCGCTTCGCCGAGGCGCTCTCCGCCCGCGGCGGCTACGCGGCCGCCGTCGGCGCGCTGCTCGGCGTCCACGCCGCGATGTACGCGCCCCCGTAGGCCCCGCCCCTACCGCCGCGGCGCGACCGCCTCGGCGTCGCAGCCCGCCCCGCTCAGCACCGTCACCGCCCGCTCCGCCTCGGCCTCCGTCACGTCGACGAGGCACTCCGTGGGCAACCCCTCGAGCATCGCGCGGGCCTCCTCGAGCCCGCACGCCAGCACCTCGCGCAGCGCCCGCATCGCCCACACCCGCTCGGGCCCCGCCGACCACAGGATCACCCGGTGCAGCCCCCGCGACCGCGCCGGCAGCCGCAGCATGGCGAAGGGATCCTCGACGCCGTGCGGGCACTCGGTGACGCGCAGCGAGAGCGTCATCCCGCACGCGTCGGCGACCGACTGCACGGCGCGCACGCCCGCGATCAGGTCGACGAAGACCGCCGACAGGTGCCGCTGCCCGAAGCCGTCGCGGTGCCACGCGGGCGCCACCGCCGGGCGGCGGTCGGTCTCGCCGCGCGCGAGCACCTCGGCGAGCGCCGGCCGCACCCGCGCCTCGAAGTCGTCGAGGGCCGGCGCGATGCGCGGGTCGCCGTAGCTCAGCGCGGCCGGAAACCACGAGAACTCCACCGCGAGGCGCTCGTGCGTGTGGTCGAGCTCGACCTCGACCCGCCCGCCCTTCGCGTAGAAGGCCTCGCCGAAGACCGGCGGTAACGTGACGGTGTAGGGCGCGTGCACGAGCACCTGCCGGTCGACCGCGAGCACCGTCGGGGCGGCGCCGTGCTGGGGCCAGTCGTCGGCGCGGCCGTGGCGCGCCTCGCGCAGCCCCTGGGCGCGCGCGAAGTCGTCGAGGGGCGCGGCGCCGAGCTCCTCGTAGGGGTTGGCGTCGTGCCAGGCCGAGTGGTCGTCGACGGCGCGCTGCAGCTCGCGCGCGACCTCGGCCGCGGCGGCCCCGTCGGCGAAGCGTCCGACGATGGTGTAGGCGCCGCTGTTGTTGCTCGCGAAGGCCGTGAAGAGTCGGATGCGCATCGCGGGTACACCCCATTGGGGCGCCAGGAGCAGCGCCGCGGCCGCTCGTCGGGAGGCCGCTGGAGAGGAAACCGCAAGGGCGCAAGGGTCGCAAGGAGCCGATCGAGACGGGGGCTTCACGGCAAGCAGCGACGGCGATCGCGAAAGGCTGCGGGCGCCCGACGCAGGGAGCGCGATCCAGGCTCCGCCCCCACCCTCCTGATCCGGTCCTTGCGACCCTTGCGCGCTTGCGGTTTCTTCCCAGACAACCCCTGCGCCCTCACCCTGATTGCGGCAGCGATCGGCGGAGCGCGTTGAGGCCGTAGTCGGCGGCGCGCGCGCAGCCCGGCTGCTCGGCGGGGCTCGCGAGGGCGTCGCGCTCGTCGTGCCAGACGCGCAGCAGGTCGTCGGCGTCGGCGAAGGCGAACGATCGGTGGTGGAAGCTGCACGCGCTCACGCGGCGGTCGCTGGTGACCACGACGAACTCCCGCCCCGCCGCGCAGGCCCGCGCGCCGAAGAGCTGCGGCACGGCCTCCATGCGCTCGCCCCAGCACACGTCGAGCTTCACGGTCATGCGCCCGCGCAGCGCGAGGGCCAGCCCGCGCACGCGCCGGGCGAGCGCGTCGGAGTCGTCGCGCGAGAGGTGCAGCGCGCGGTCGTGGCCGTTGTAGGAGAGCAGCAGCAGGTCGCGGCAGCCGAGGTCGTAGAGGCCGAGCGCGAAGGCCTCGACCGCGTCGAGCCGCGCCGGCGTGACGAGCCAGTTGACCCCGAAGCGCACCGACCGCGCCGCGAGGGCCGCGAGCGCCGGGCGGTGGTCGACGTCGTCGTAGACCGAGACGCGCACCTGGCCCACGAAGGGCGCGAGCGCGTCGACCGCCGCGGCCGACAGCAGCGCGCCGTTGGTGGTGACGCTCACCGCCAGGGGCGTCTCCTCGGAGAGCCGCTGCACGAGGCCCGCGAAGCCCTTGAAGGCGAGCGGCTCGCCGCCCCCGAAGGCGACCTCGAGGGTGCCGCGCGCGGCGAGGTCGCGCAGGAGGGCGAAGGCGTCGGCGGCCGTCCACCCGCTCGCGGCCGCGGCGTCGCGCGAGCAGAAGGCGCACGCGAGGTTGCACGCGTTGGTGATCGCGAACTGCACCACCCGCGGCGTGCGCACGCGCAAGCCGCGCGTCTCGGGCCCGTCGCAGACGGCGGTGAGGCCGGTGCGCCGGTCGAAGAGCAGCAGGGCGTCGTCGAGGGCGTAACGGCGCATCGAGGCCAGGGCCGCGGGCACCTCGACGCGGTCTTCGGGGCGCTCTCCCATCGCCCGCGAAAGGTACCACCATCGCCTGTGCAACCTTCGTCGCGACGGCGCGAGATGTGCGATGGTCCGCGCGCAAAAGATGAGCCCGCCCGCGAAGATCCTCGTCGTCGACGACACGCCCCAGAACCTCAAGCTCTTCAAGCAGATCCTGACCCTCCAGGGGCACGACGTGGTGACCGCGTCGTCGGGGCCCGAGGCGCTCGAGGTGATCCAGCGCGAGCGCCCGCAGCTGGTGCTGCTCGACGTGATGATGCCGGGCATGAGCGGCTACGACGTGTGCCGCGCGATCCGCGCCGACGCGGCGACCACGACCATTCCGGTGATGATGGTGACGGGGCTCGACCCCGCCGAGGAGCGCCCGCGCTGCAACGAGGTCGGCGCCGACGACGTGGTGAGCAAGCCCTTCAACCGCGACGACCTGCAGGCGCGGGTGCGCACGCTGCTGCGGCTGAAGGCCCTGCGCGACACCGTCGAGGAGCAGGAGCACCGCCTCGCGGCCGCGAGCCGGGGCGCGCCGCGCAGCCACGACGACGTGGTGGCCAGCATGTCCCACGAGCTGCGCACGCCGCTCAACCTCATCATCGGCTTCGCCGAGCTGCTGCACGGCGGCCTCGTCGACCCGACGACGCCGGAGCACAAGGAGTACCTCGGCCACATCCTGTCGAGCGGGCGGCTGCTGCTGCGGGTGATCGAAGACCTCGTCGACCTGGCGCGCGTCGAGGCCGGCACGCTGCAGTTGCGCCACGAGGCGGTGGCGATCGGCGGCCTGGTGGCGGAGGTCTGCGCGGCGTCGCGGGCCGCGGCCGACGCGCGCTCGATCCGGGTGGAGTTCGAGGAAGACCCGGCGCTGACCGAGGTGGTGCTCGACCCCGAGCGCTTCAAGCTGGCGCTGCGCAACGCGCTCGACGAGGCCGTCCGCATGACGCGCGAGGGCGGCCGCGTGCTGGTGCGCACGCGCGCCCTCGACGGCGAGCGCTTCGGCGTCGAGGTCGAGGACGAGAGCGCCGTCGACGGGCGCCCTCGTAAGGGCGAGGTGCCCGCGCTGCCGCGGCGGATGGTGGAGTTCATGGGCGGGGAGGCGGGGCTGCGGCGGGGCCCCTCGGGCGGCAGCGTCGTGTCGATGGTGCTGCCGCGGCAGGCGATGCTCGAGCCGCCGGGCGACCCGGTCGGGTAGCGGCCTCAGCGCATCTTCGACCAGAAGCTGCGCTGCGCGGAGATCTCCTCGAAGGTCTCCTGGAGGCGCCGGTCGACGTCGGCCTCGCGGGCGAGGTCGGCCATCGAGATGATGCCGACGAGGCGGTCGTCCTTGCCGACGACGCCGACGCGGCGGATCTGCTTGTCGCCCATCACCTCGAGCACCTCCTGGAGGGAGTCCTCCTCGGTGACGCACTCGACCTCCGTGGTCATGACGTCGCTGGCCTTGGCGTTCTTGAGGTCGACGCCGCCCGCGACGAGCCGGCACACGATGTCGCGGTCGGTGACCACCCCGACGAGGCGGGCGCCGTCGACGACGGGGATGATCCCGGTGTCCTCGTCGATCATGAGCTGCGCGATCTGCTGCACGCCGTCGGAGGGCTTCACGGTGCGCGGGTTGCGGGTCATCACGTCGCGCGCGACCTGCGGGCTCTGTCGCCACGGCCGCCGCCGTCCTTCGGCCGTCCCCCACGAGCTCCCCTGCTCCTGAGAGCGTCCCTGCCCGGTCGACTGGCGCTGGCCGTCGCGCCCCTGGTCGAAGGACTGTCCCTGATTGGACTGTCCCTGATTGGACTGTCCGCGGTTGGACTGCCCCTGGTTGGTGCGTCCCTGGTCGCCGTCGCGCATCGAATGGGACTCGCCTCGCCCGCCGTTGCCGTTGCCGTTGCCGTTGCCGTTGGCGTTGTGGCGGATCGACGACTGCGCGTCGCCCGACGCCTGTTGGTGGTCCTGCTCGACGGCCGGATCGGTCGAGGACGCGCGGTCGACCACGCTGCCGGCGCTCTGCTCCTGCCCGCGGTCGTTGCGCGAGCGGTCGTTCGCGTTGGTCATCATTCCGTACGCCGTCGGGGTCTCGCCCGAGCGGGTATCATCGTTCCGGGACTGCTGCTTTGCCATGGGTCTTCTCCGGTGGGACTTCTTCGATGTGGGATGGGTCGGGGTGCACCACGGCGACCGCGGCGGCGGAGCCTGTCGAGGCCCCGCCGCCGCGGTCACGCCGTCAGCGCGCGTCGATCAGTTGCGGGTGTTCCAGCGGTCGTCCTCCGACCGGCGGGGCTGGGCGCCGAAGCTCCCCTCGTTGCCGCGGCCCTGGTCCCAGTTGCCCTGGGCGGAGTGCTGGCCGCGACCCGCGGTTCCCTCGTCGTTGCGCGACGACTGCTGGTAGCCGCGGCCGTAGCCGCCGTCCTCGTTGCGCCCCGACATCTGCGAGCCGCCCTGCGAGCCGCCCTGCGAGCCGTAGCCGCCCTGCGAGCCGTAGCCGCCCTGCGAAGATCCGTACCCGCCGTCCTGGCTGCGGCCCTGGTTGCTGCGGCCGTAGCTGCCCTCGTCGCCGTGCGAGAAGTGCTGGTTGCTGCGCCCGTAGCCGCTCTCCTCGTTGCGCTCCCACTGGCCGCGACCCTGGCCGTACTGCTGCTCGCGGTCGCCGCGCATCGACTGCCCGTAGCCGCCCTGCGAGGAGCCGTAGTTCGCCTGCTGGCCGTAGCCCGACTGCCCGTAGCTGCCCTGCGAAGAGCGGCCCTGCTGGTAGCGCTCGTCGTCGCGTCCCTGCGAGCCGTAGCCGCCCTGCGAGCCGTAGTTGCCCTGCGAGCCGTAGTTGCCCTGCGACCCGTAGCTTCCCTGCGAGCCGCGGCTCTGCTGGTAGCGGTCGTCGTCCTGACGACCCTGCTGGCCATAGCCGCCCTGCGAGCCTCGGCTCTGCTGATAGCGGTCGTCGTCCTGGCGACCCTGCTGGCCATAGCCGCCTTGCGAGCCTCGCTGGCCCTGGTCGAAGCCGCCGCCGCTGCCCGTGTACATCTGGGCGCCGTAGCCGGTCTGCGCCTCGCGCTCGTTGCCGCGCCCCTGCTGGCCGTAGCCCTGATCGTGGCTGCGTCCCTGCTGGCCGTAGTTCTGGCCGTAGTTCTGGCCGTAGTTGTGGTCGCTGCCGCGACCCTGCTGACCGTAGCTCTGGTCGTTGCCGCGGCCCTGGTTCTGGTCGTAGCCGCGGCTCTGCTGGCCGTAGTTCTGCTCGTAGCCGCGGCCCTGCTGGCCCTGGTTCTGGCCCGACGGGCTGCTGCGCCAGCGGTCGCGGTCGTCGTCGTTGCGGCGCGTCTCTTCCCGGTCGTAGCCCTGATCCCAACCTGACCTGTTCATCGTGTTCGCTCCTTCATTCGACTGGTTGCTGCTGCTGCTGCTCGCGCGGCGCCCATCGCCGCCCTGCTGTCCACTCGCCCCGGCGCCGCCGAGCTCGCGCATGGCGACCCCGCCGGGGCTCGTGTCGACGCCGCGGGTCGCGACCGACTCGCGGCGCTTCTTCTGTCGCTCCAGCGCCTTCGCGTGGAACCCGCTGGCCGACGCCGTCGGCTTCGCCTCGGCGGTCGCGCCCGCGGCGCCCGGGGCCGCCGCCGAGGCGCCGTCCCGGCTCGCGGTCCCGTCATCGCTCTTCTTCTGCTGATCCCGGTTGTCCATTGAACTCTCCGTCCGCTGTTCCATCAACGCGCGGCCGCGCCGGGCCGGCGCGTCCCGACTCGCGCCGCCTCCCCGCCCGAACCCGTCCCGGCTCGCACGGCGCAACCCCTTAGAAACAATCGTGCCCGCCCTGCGCCCCCGCCCTCCGCGATATTCAATCAACGATTTCGCGGGTCGCGCCCCCACCGCCCCCTGTTGGCCGCTGACTCAGTGTGGCGAAGATGACTGTGACGCCGCCCGCACGGGCCGATCGCGGCGTCAAGAAAGCGGTTGAGCATCACGCGCCGCGTCGAGAAATCCTCGCGCGTCGCCAATTCGACGAAGGCTCGTTGCGATCGACGCGCCAACCCCCTTGTGGTCTTGCGTGCGATGTGCTCTCCCGTCGCGTGATGGCGGGTCAAGCGCAAACGCGGCCGCGAGAAAAGTGGACTTTCGCACCCCCGTCGACGCCGTCGGCTATGGCGTGCGCGCGCGGCTCCATGCGAGGGTGCGGCCCCAGCGCGGAGGAGTGGATTCCTTCAGAGCGCACGCGGAGGAGTCAACCATGGTCAGCAAGATCCAGGAGAGCCAGCCCGGCGACTGGAAGAACACGGTCACCGGCGTCGGCCTCGGCCGCAAGCTCTACACCTACGAGGAGGGCGGCACGCTCTACTCGACCAGCGCGAAGTACGGCTCTTTCAAGCAGATCGGCGAGGGCTACAACACCCGCTTCCTGCTGGCCGACGGCACCGACGAGGGCCTGCTGTACGCCATCGAAAACAGCGGCACGCTCTACCAGATCGACCCGTCGTCGGGCGAGTGGGAGCAGATCGGCGACGACGAGGCGTGGGCCGACGTGGTCGCGGCCGACGCGTCCGACGGCACGGTCTACTACGTCGACGAAGACGGCGGCCTCTTCGCGATGCCCGTCGACGGCGGCGACGCCACCGAGCTCGGCGAGGGCTACGACACCCGCGCCCTCTACTTCTGGCAGGGCTACGTCTACGTGCTCGAGAACGACGGCTCGCTCTACAAGGTCGACGCCGAGAGCGGCGAGTACACGCTCTTCGGCGCCGAAGGCGCCTACGACGACACCCTCGCGGCGACCATCCACCAGGGCGTCTTCTACGCCATCGAAGACGACGGCGCGCTCGGCGCCACCTCGCTCGAAGACAGCGTCTACCAGGAGCTCACCGGCGTCGACCTGAGCGACATCCGCCAGCTCTTCTCGGCCAACGGCTCGCTCTTCGGCATCGACAACGCCGGCACCCTCCAGCGCATCGTCCCCTGACTCCGCCCCCGGGCGCCGCTCCTCTCCCGCACTCCTCTACTCCCCTTCGATGGCGCAGCGTGGCGCACGCGCCGCCGCGGTTTCGCGGGCGTTTCCGCGCGGCACGACCGGTGCGATGATCGCGCGCACCATGCGCAACGCCACCCGCTTTCGACTGGGCCTGCTCGCCACCCTCGCGCCGCTGCTGGGCTGCGCCGACACCGTCGCCACCACCGACGCCGCCGCCGACCGGTCGTCGCCCGTCGACGCGGCCGACCCGGCCGACCGCGGCACCCCGGTCGACCTCGGCACCCCGGTCGACCTCGGCGCGTCCGTCGACCGCGGTTCTCCGGTCGACGTCGGCGCGCCCGACGACCATGGCGCCCCGCTCGACCTCGGCGCATCCGACGATGTCTCCGACGTCGTCGATGCGCCCGCGGTCGACGCCGCGCCGGTGTGCCCGTCGGGGCGCAGCGAGCGCGAGTGCCTGACGCTCGCGCAGGTCGAGGCGCGCATCCGCAACCCGCCGGGCGAGTTCCGCCCGGTCCTCGACGCGGGCGCGCGCGACGCGGGCCCGGCGCCGCTCGACGTGCCCCTCGCGGGCAACGGCTGCTACGCGCCGAGCTACGTCCAGAACGGCTGCTGCAACCGCGCCGTCGCCGTCGAGCGCCAGGGCGACGAGTGCTGCTACGTCTACTGCGAGGGCGCGTGCTGCGGCCGCCCGCTGCTCGTCGACGGCGCGGCGCGCGCGGCGGAGATGGTGCCCGCGTCGCCGTGGTCGGAGCGCGACGGCGACGTCGCCCCGGGGCTCGACCCCGCGACGCGCGCGGCGCTCGCGCGGGCCTGGCGCGACGACGGCCGCATGGAGCACGCCTCGGTCGCGTCCTTCGCGCGCTTCACCCTCGCGATGATGGCGATGGGCGCGCCGCCCGC
>JAQBQI010000591.1 GCA_028287085.1 Myxococcaceae bacterium | reverse complement strand
CGCGGGCGGCGGGGACCGAGGCGTCGGGTGCGGCGGCGGTGCCCGCGTCGATGACGGCGTCGGCGCCCGCGTCGCGGGGCGGAGTGACCGCATCGGCGTCGCCCTGGAACCACGCGAGGCAGCCGGTGACTCCAAACGCGACCAGGGCGAGCGCGGAGCGGACGGTGTCGAATCTGAGCAAGGTGAGGTCCACGGTGGGTGATTGCCTCCGTCGAGCCACGGGCAGGGAGGAGGACCGGCGATGGACGCAGCGTCCTCCGCGATGGACTGGTTGCCCTGGACGCGCCGACCGTTCACCGCTAACCCCGTCGACCCAGCAGGAGCCGAACACCGATGAGCACCGACATCAGCCAGCGCAAGCGCGACCACCTCGACCTCTGCGCCACCGGGGAGGTGGGCTTCCGCGAGGCGACGACGCTGCTCGCCAACGTGCGCCTGGTGCACGACGCGCTGCCCGACCTCGACGCCGACGCGATCGACACGCGGGTGACGGTGCTGGGCAAGGCGCTGCGCTTCCCGCTGATCATCGCGGCGATGACGGGCGGCACCGCCGAGGCGGCGGCGATCAACCGCGACCTCGCGGCCATCGCCGAGGCGCGCGGCTACGGCTTCGGGCTCGGCAGCCAGCGCGCGATGCAGCGCAAGGGCGACGTGGCGTGGACCTACGCCGTGCGCGACGTCGCGCCGACGACCCTGGTGCTGGGCAACGTCGGGCTCGTGCAGGGGCGGCAGATGGGGCGCGAGGTGCTCGCGGGGCTCGTGCGCGACGTGGGGGCCGACGCGCTCTGCGTGCACCTCAACCCCGCGATGGAGCTCGTGCAGCCGGGCGGCGACCGGGACTTCCGCGGCGGGGCGGAGTTCTTCCGCGAGATGGCGGCCGACTTCGTGGTTCCGGTGGTGGCGAAGGAGACGGGCAACGGCATCGGCGCGGCGGCGGCGAAGAAGCTGCGGGCGTCGGGCGTGCGGCACGTCGACGTGAGCGGCGCGGGCGGAACGTCGTGGGTGGGCGTGGAGACGCTGCGCGCGACGGGAACCGAGCGCGCGCTGGGCGAGGCGCTCTGGGACTGGGGCGTGCCGACGGCGGCGAGCGTGGCGGCGACGGTGGCGGCGGGCTTCGAGACGGTGGTCGCGACGGGGGGCGTGTTCACCGGGGCCGACGTGGCGCGCGCGCTGGCGCTGGGGGCGACGGTGGCGGGCATCGCGCGGCCGGTGCTGAAGGCCCACCGGGAGGGCGGGCGCGCGGGGGCGGAGGCCTACCTGGCGGGCGTCGAGCGCGAGGTGCGGGCGATCATGCTGCTCACCGGGTCGGCCGACGTGGCGGCGCTGCGGCGCGCGCCGCGGGTGATTGTGGGCGAGCTCGCGCAGTGGATCGCGCAGATGGGGTGACGGGATCTGCGGGAGGGCGAAGCTCGTTGACACCCCCCCGCCCCTTGGCCGCTAAGGTCGCGCGGTGTTTGAACGCATCGGCGACCGCAACATCCTCGTCATCTTCGGCGCGACGCTGCTCCTCGGCGCGGGCTACGGCGTGTCCATCGCGCTGACCTCGCTGCACCTCGACGCGCGCCACTTCTCCAAGCACGACATCGGCACCCTCGCGGCGTGGTTCGCGCTCGGCATCGTCCTGCTGTCCCTGCCGATGGGCGCGCTCATCCGGCGCTTCTCCGCGCGCGCCGTGCTCGTCTCGTCGCTGGTCGGCTACGCGGCCTGCGTCTCGCTCTTCCCGCACCTCCACAGCTACGCCGCCATCGCCGCCGCGCGCTCCCTGGACGGGGCCTTCTCCGTCGGCGTGTGGGTGAGCAGCGAGACCATCCTGCTCTCGCGCGCCCGCTCGGAGCACAAGGCCTACGTCACCAGCCTGTACGCCGTCGCGGTGGCCATCGGCTACGTCGTCGGCCCGCTCGTCGCCCGCTGGATCGTCACCGTCGCGCCCACCGGCTCGGCCTTCATGGCGTCGGGGGTGCTGTCCCTCTCGGCGGCCGCGCTGGTGCTCGCGCAGCTCGACGCCGACGTGCCCGAGACCCACGGCCACGACACCCCCGCCGACGGCCCGCCGGTCAGCGCCTGGACCCTCCTCTGGCGCATCAAGGCCTCCTGCTTCGGCACCTTCGCCTACGGGTATTTCCAGTCGTCGGTGGTGCTCTTCCTGCCGCTCTACCTCGTCGAGTCGAAGGGCATCGCGCGCGAGCAGACCATCCTCATCCCCGCCTTCTTCGCGGGGGGCATGCTGCTCTTCTCCAACGTCGCCGGGCGCGTGGCCGACCGCGTCGGGCACCTGCGCGTGATGCGCGTGCTGGCGGTCGTCGGCGCGGCCACGACGGCGTCGTTCATCCTGCTCGACCGCTTCGGGTTCATGGCCGTCGCGGTCTTCGTCGCGGGGGCGACGCTGGCGTCGATCTCGCCGGTGAGCCTCGCGCTCCAGGGCGTGGTCACCGAGCCCTGGAACTACAGCCGCTCCAACGCGATCTACAACACCTTCTACGCGGCGGGGATGCTGCTGGGTCCGCCGGTGTCGAGCGTGCTCTTCGAGCGCGTCGGGGGGAGCGGGATGCTCGCGCACCTCGCGGCGCTGTGGGCGGCCTTCGCGCTCTTCGGCCTGGTCTTCGCGAAGGACGACCCGGCCGCCGCGCGGGGGTGACGGTCGCGCGTCAGAGCCCCCGGTCGCCCTCCTCGCGCAACGCGATGCGCCCTTCGAGCGCCGCGTCGAGGGTCGCGACGATGCGCGCCCGGTCGCGCGGCAGGCGCCCGCCCAGCGGCAGGTGGTTCGACGCGTGGTTGGTCCGGAAGAGGGCGTCGCTCGGCGCCGCCTCGCTCACGAAGGCCCGCAGCTCGCGCAGCAGCGACGGCACCGCGGGCAGCTCGAAGCGCCCCCTCCCAGCGAGCGTCGCGAGCGGCGTCCCCGGCACCACCGTCAGCGTCAGCGCCGAGAGAAACTCCGGGTCCATCTCGCTCGCGAGCCGGGCCGATTCGCGCGCGTGCTCGTCGCTGCGCTCGACCCCGCCGGCGCCCAGCAGGAAGATCACCGACAGCGCCATGCCCGCGCCCTTCGCCTTCCGCGCGGCGGCCACGTGGTCGGCGCGGTCCTGCCCCTTGGCGATGCGGCGCAGGGTGACGTCGTCGCCCGACTCGGGCCCGATGTACAGCAGCGAGAGGCCCGCCGCGCGCAGCCGCGCGAGCTCCTCGTCGGTCTTCTCGAGGACGTTGCGCGCCATCGCGTAGCAGGACACCCGCCGCAGCGCGGGGAAGGCCGCGCGGCACGCCCCGAGGATCGCCTCCCAGTGCCCGACGGGCATCACCAGGGCGTCGCCGTCGGCGACGAAGACCTTGTCGACCTGCGCGCCGAAGCGGCGACCCGCGGCCTCGACGTCCGCGAGCGACTCGGCGAGCTCGCGCACGCGGAAGCTCTTCTCCCGGTACATGTCGCAGTAGACGCAGCGGTTCCACGAACAGCCGACGGTGGCCTGGAGGATGTACGCGTCGGCCTCGCTGGGCGGCCGGTAGAGCTTGCCTTCGTATCGCATGGTGGGCCTTGCCACCCTCGCACACCCGACGGCTCCCGCGCGGCGGCCGTCGGGCGCGCGCGGATTTCCCCCGCGGCGGCCGCGTGTACGATGCCGCCGATGAAGACCGCGGCCCTGCTGACCCTCCCGACCAGCGCGGTGAAATTTCCCGCCGCGTGCGCGTGCTGCGACGGCCCCGTCGAGGCGACCGAAGCGCTGTCCGTCACGCGCGGCTTCGACTTCATCGCCTTCGCCGTCACGCGGTCGGTCGAGTTCGAGCTCCCCACCTGCGCGCCGTGCCACGGCCGCCTGCGGAGTCGTCGCGCGGGGTGGTGGCTCGGCGTCGTGGCGCTCTGCCTCGGCGCGCCCTCCGCGGCGCTCTACGCCCTGCTGCCCCTGGGCCGCGACGGCGACAGCTGGCGGAGCGCGGCGTCGATGGCGATCGTGGCGTGGTTCATCGGCGGCATCTGGTGGATGCGCAACCGCGCCGCGCAGGAGTTCACCCGCCGCCACTGCCCCGCGTGGATCGACGACGCCCGCAGCGACCTCACCGCGCTGACCCTGGGGTTCCGGCGCGCGTCGCTCGCCCGCGTCGTGGCCTCCCTCTCGGGCCTGACGCCCGACGAGGCCGTGCCCACCGAGGACGCGACCTACCGCGACCCCGCGGCGCGCGTGCCGACGGCGCACGTCCCGCAGCCCCCGAAGGCCTTCGCGTGGTGGTGGTTCGTGCTCTTCGGCCTGCTGCTCTTCTGGGTCGCGCAGTACGACTACCGCGACCTCACCGAGCACGAACGCAACCACTGGCCCGTGCGCATGCAGGCGATCTTCCTGGGCATCTACACCCTCTTCGGGAAGCTCGGCGTGGTCGCCACCGAGGTGGGCCTCGGGGTCGGCAGCATCGCGCTGGGGCTGCGCGTGCGCTGGGCCGATCGCGCCCGCGCGACGCTCGAATAGTCACCCGCTGAGAATTCTCGCGCGGCCATGTCGAGACCCGGCGGTCGGCTCCGACCTGCCGTGAACGTCCGCCCCGAAAGGGATCCCCACCGATGAAGTACCTGTTGATGATGCACCACCCCGGCCGCGGCCCCTACCAGATCGCCCAGTGGCAGAAGGACGACCTCCTCGGCCACATCGGCTTCATGAAGGACTTCGCGAAGCGTCTCGCGGCGGCCGGCGAGCTGGTCGCCGCCGAGGGGCTCGCGGGCCCCGACCAGGCGAAGCTCGTGCGGGCCGACGACGACGGCCGACCCGTCACCGACGGGGTCTTCCCGGAGACGAAGGAGTTCCTCGTGGGCTACTGGATCGTCGACGTCGAGAGCACCGAGCGCGCCTACGCCATCGCGGCGGAGGCCTCGGCCGCGCCCGGTCCGGGCGGGCGCCCGCTGAAGCTCGCCATCGAGGTGCGCGAGGTGATGAGCGCCCCCCCGAAGGAACTCACCGGCTGATGCCCGCCGCGTCGGACGACCGCATCCACGCCCTCCTGCGCGAGCTCGCGCCGCAGGTGCTCGCCGCGGTCGTCCGCCGCTATCGCGACTTCGCCGCGGCCGAGGACGCCGTGCAGGAGAGCCTCCTCGCCGCCGCGACCCAGTGGCCCCGCGAGGGCCTCCCCGACGAGCCCCGCGGCTGGCTCATTCAAGTCGCCTCGCGCCGCGTCACCGACCACGTCCGCGCCGAGGCCGCGCGCCGCCGCCGCGAGGCCCTGGTGGTCAGCCTCGTCCCCGCGGAGCTGCAGTTCGCGCTCGCCGCCGACGAGGAGGACGCCGCGGCCCGCGACGACAGCCTCGACCTCCTGGTGCTCTGCTGCCACCCGTCGCTCTCGCCCGCCTCCGCCATCGCCCTCACGCTGCGCGCCGTCGGCGGCCTCACCACGCTCGAGATCGCGCGGGCCTTCATGGTCCCCGAGGCCACGATGGCCCAGCGCATCAGCCGCGCGAAGCAGACCGTGAAATCGTCCGGCGTCCCCTTCGCCGCGCCGTCGGTCGCCGAGCGCCCCGCCCGCCTCCGCGCCGTGATGCACGCGCTCTACCTCATCTTCAACGAGGGCTACGTCGCCTCCTCGGGGCCGACGCTCCAGCGCACCGACCTCGCCGCCGAGGCCCTGCGCCTCGCGCGCCTGCTCCACCACGCCGCACCCGACGAGCCCGAGGCCGCGGGCCTCCTCGCGCTGATGCTGCTCACCGACGCGCGCCGCCACGCGCGCACCGGACCCGCGGGCGAGCTCGTCCCCCTCGACCAGCAGAACCGCGCCCTCTGGGACCGCGCCGCCATCGCCGAGGGCGTCGCGCTGCTCACCGCCACCCTGGCCCGCGGGGCGGTCGGCCCCTACCAGGTGCAGGCCGCGATCGCCGCGGTGCACGACGAGGCCGCGCGCGCCGACGACACCGACTGGGCGGAGATCCTCGGGCTCTACGGCTTGCTGCTGCGGATGAGCGACAACCCCGTGGTGGGGCTCAACCACGCCGTCGCGCTGGCGATGGTGCACGGGCCCGCCGCCGGTCTCGCGCGCCTCGACGCGCTCGCGGCCGACGCCCGCCTCGCCGACCACCACCGGCTCCACGCGGTGCGCGCCCACCTGCTCGAACGATCGGGCGACCCGGCGGGCGCCGCCGGGCACTTCGGGCGCGCAGCCGAGCGCACGACCAGCACGGCCGAGCGCGACTACCTGCGGCTGAGCGCGGCCCGCTGCGCCGAGGCGGCCGATCGGGCGGGGGAGCTGGCGAAGCAGGGCGCCGGGGGAATGCACTGACCTCCGCGCGGCGCTCGCGCACCTCGACCCGCTACCGCGGACGCAGCACCGGGCGCGTCTTCGGCGCCCCCGCGGGCAGCGGCCGCCCGTCGACGCCCTGCCACGGAAACACCCGCAGCGAGGGATCGCCGTCCTTGCGATAGGCCACGAGCCCGAGCTGCTCGATGTCGCGCTCGACCATCTCCCAGGCGTAGTCGAAGAGCGGGTTGTGGGCGTTGCCCAGCCGGTCGAACACGCGCCGCCGCTCCTCGAAGGAGAGCCGCAGCCAGGTGCGCTCGGTGGGCGCGTCGGCCTCGACGCCGCGGTGCACGCAGTAGGCGTCCATCATCGTCAGCTCGGCGGGCCGCGGCTGCCAGCGGTGGGCCTCGGCGGTGTCGGCGACCTGGGCGTTCATCTCCCAGAAGAAGTCGTGCACGCGCTCGTCGAGCCCGGCGAAGTCGAAGGGCTGCGGGTAGTAGGCCGTCGGCAGCACGTCGGACACCGTGTACGAGTGGTTGAGCCGGCACCGCGGGTGCCACCGCGCGCCCTGGAAGCCGTCGACGTGGCAGGGCGCCTCGCGGTGCAGCGTGCCCGGCGTGACGGGCCGCTGATCGATCGTGAGGTACGCGTGGTAGTCGCCGTGCTGCGGGTTGACCGCGTGCTCGACGTCGACGATGCGCTGCACCACCCCGGCGAACTGCGCGAGCGCGCGCGGCAGCCGGTACTCGTCGCAGTCGGGCATCTTGATCGGCAGGTCGAGCACGCGCACCGCGCCCGACGTCGTGAACACCGCGAGCTCGGCCGCGTCGAGCACCCCGAGCGACACCGGGCGGCGCGGCTCGCGGAAGCGCGCCGGGTCCCAGAGCGAGTGCACGTCGCGCAGCACCAGCGAGTCGGCCGACGAGGCGAGCGAGGCCCGCCCGGGACGCGCCCGCAGCACCACCGGATCGGCGGGGTCGAAGATCGGCAGGCGGTAGTGCTTGCCCCGGTAGCTCAGGCGCTCGACGCGCAGCACGCCCTCGCGGAGTCCCTCGATGCTGGTCGCTTCGTCCATTGGTGCGGGCGAGTCTGTCACGCCTCGCGGGCGAGGTCCGACCACCCTTCGAGCAGCGCGACGTTGCGCGCGCCCTCGTCGCCCGAGGCCCCGGGATCGCGCCCCGCGCGCACCGCCTCGACGAAGTCCCGCAGCTGCGCCTCGTAGGGGTCGACCGCCGCGAAGGGCACCGCCACGCGCTCGCCCCCGGCCCGTCGCAGGGTGATCGCGCCCGCGCCGCGCGCGCCGAGGGTGCCGACCGCCTCGAGCTCTCCGTCGAGGCCCGCGAGCAGCACCCGCGCCACGGCCCGCTGCTCGACCGAGACCCAGGCGTGCGCGGTGACGCCGTCGCCCAGGCGCGCGAGCACGTCACCCGCGAGGTCGACCCCGTCGGCCGTGCGCAGCGACGCCCCGCGCAGCACCGCGGCGTCGCCCGCGAACCACTGCGCGAGGTCGAGCGCGTGGGTGCCGAGGGCGGCGAGGGCCCACCACCGGGCGTCGCGCT
>JAQBQI010000581.1 GCA_028287085.1 Myxococcaceae bacterium | reverse complement strand
AGCGGGCGGCTGCGCGCCGCGGCGCGGCGGGCGGGCGGAGCTCGCTGGCGCGATAGGGCATTGGAGGAAGGTACGCTGAATCGGGGCCGAATACGGGCGTGGGTAATCGCCGGACGACTCTGCGATCGGCCGCCGCCGCCGAACGCCGGGCCCCCTCCCGAGGGCGCATTCGCCCCGTCCGACGGCACGTACGCCGGGGCGCGGCGACGCGACATCCATCGCTTCACGCGGTCGCGGGGCTAGCGGGGCCAGACCGGGACCGGCTCGGGACGGCGCTCCGGCACCCGCCTGGTGATCGAGAGAAGCGGCAGCAGCGTGGCCCGCCCGTCTGCCCACGAAGGTCGGAAGAGCCCGATCAGCCCCGGGCGAGTGCGAACGATCAACGGGCTCGGGTAGGCCGGGAGCAGTTCGATCTGGTTCATCAGCTGCGCCGACCCGAAGGGCGTGTCGCTCGTCTCGTCCTGCAGTTCCTCCGGCCACAGGTGCGTGCGCCCGTCTTCGACGAAGGCGCCGCGCGCACCGTCGTAGACGAAGCGCATCAGGTGGATGGTCTCCGCCGCCTCCCGGATGAGCAGGAGGCGCCCCTCTTCGTCGGCCGCCCCCGCCTGCCAGAGTCCATCGTCGAAGGCTTCGCGCGCCACCAGCGGGACCGTCGTACAAGCGTGATCCACACTGCGCAGGACGATGACGCCCTCATCGCGGAACCGCAGGCCGAGGAGCGTGTCCCGCCGGCCGTCGCCGTCGACGTCCGCGAGGGGTTGCGAGGTCACCGTGTGGAACCCTTCCCTCCAGTCCTCGGGAACCTCCACCCGCCGTCCGGGCAGGGAGACGCAGGCCCCGTCGGGCGACCGGGAGAACGATCGGAGACAGGCGTCGTGGCCCTCCCGGAACGTGGTGAGCAGTTGCGGGCAGGCAGCGTCCCCCGGGCCCACGACAGAGACGCTCCGGACCGGGCCCTGCTCGCCCTCGCCCGAAGAGGTGATCGCGACCTCACGCGCGCTACCGGAGCCGAACGGGCTGGTCAGCAACGCTGTCAGGAGTGGCGGCTCGCAGTCCCCGGTCAGCGCGCCGCGCGTTCGGACGATCGCGCACCCCCGCGGAGAATCGATCCACGACAGCGCGCCGGTATCGAGGTTCATCTCCGCCAGGTAGGAGCGGACCGCGCGGTCTGTCGGGTCGCGGCTTGACGTGGTCGCTTCGAGTAGGAGCCGGCCGCCTTCGGTGATCGCGAAGACCATCAGTCCCGTCACCGGATCCCTGACCGCGCAGGGGAGTCGGTGCGTGCGGACGACGGAGCGCCCGCCCTCGCGCAGCCGACCGCGCACGGTCAGCATCAGGGACGTGCCGTTCGCGCGCACGTCCAACGCGGGGTGCGACAGGGGCGGTCGGACCGCGACGGCGGGGAAGACCATCGGCTCGCCGGTCACCCGCGGGTCGGGACGGAGCGGAGCCAGGCAGGGTCGGTCGTCGCGGACCGGTGCGGCGGCCAGAGGACCGCCGTCGGACACCGCACGGTCGGAGACCGCGGTCGCGGCGGCCTCGCGACTCGCGACCGCGACGCGGAGTGACGCAGGCGGACGCCCCCCGGCGGAACACGCCGTCGCGCACGAAAAGCCCAGCGCCAGGGCCCACTGCGGTCGGGTCGGGCTCGCCATCGCGTGTCCGTCGACGATCTCGTGTCGGGTCGTCCGCGGCAAGCCGCAGGGAGCAGCTTCGTACGTCGAAGAAGGGAGCGCTCCCGTTGGAGCAAGTGCGCCTGCTTCGACGGGAGCGCTCCCCCGCAGCGTCCGCGGTCCTGCCGGAGGTTCTGGCTGGCCGCCGTGCTGCTAGTCCTCAAGCGCGCCGCCGGCGTCGCACGACCGTCGCTTCTGCTGTCTTCGACAGATTTGGCGGCGGAGATCGTCCGAACGCCCTCACTTGGCGCCCTTCGGGAACGACCGCGCACCGGTCACGACGCTCGGGCCGCCGACGGCGTCAGGTGGAGGGCGAGGTCGGGGCCGGGTCGCCACCCCGCCTTCGACAGGCTTGAGAGGTGGCGTGCCGATCGCTGGGCGCCGACCGCCTCGGCCTCGCTCGCGGCGGCGGACCTGCGTCGCAACCTGCCTTCCCTGCGGGTGCGAGCGGTCCGCCCCCGAGGTCGGAAGGGCGTCAGCACGCCCTGAAGGGCGCGGCCCAATGAGGCGCCCCCCGGGCGGTCCAGAGTCACACGCCCACCAATCGATCGGGCACGCGCACCGTCGCGATCACGGCCGCGGGCCGGCCGTCGGTCGGTAGGCGCGCGCGAGGATCTCCTCGAGGCCGAGCGTCACCGGGGCGCTGTCCGAATCCGCCGCGGTGAGCGCGCTGCCGGTGTTGGCCCCCCAGCACGCGACGTCCCCGGAGGCCCGGCGGGCGCAGGCGAGGCCGCCCTGCGTAGTCGCGAGTTCGACCGCGTCCGCGAGATCCGGGACCACCGCGAAGGCCTCGTCGGACGCCTGCACGCCGAGCAGCGCGGCGGCCAGCCCGTCGTGTCGCCAGCGGCAGGCGACACGACCGCTCGTGCCCAGCACGCAGAGCTGCCGCTGCTCGAGCGGACCGGCGGCCGGCAGCACGCCGCCGAGAGCGTCCAGCGGCAGCCCGAAGGGTCGCAGCCGCTCCGCCAGTCGAGGGGACGGCAACACCTGGAGGGGAGGGCGGGCCACCGGGTCGACGCGCGCGAGCAGCTGGCGCTGTCGATCCCGCAGCGTGGGCCGACCGTCGTCGTAGCCGCCGTCATTGACCCCCGAGGCGTCTACGGGGGACGGGCACTGAACGGCACCCGCGCGAAGCGCGCAGGTCCAGCCTTCGTCGTACAGAATGCGTTTGAAGGCGTCGAAGGCGGGGAGCCGAGCGAGCGTCGGCGGCGCGCCTTCCGAGAGCTCGGAAGCCCAGGCCTGGGAGTCGTCGTCCAACGCGAACAGCGCGCGGTCGGTCAGCACGAGCGAGTGCAGCGAGCGGGGGGCGCCCACGAGCCACTGCGGGGAGGTCGCGAAAGGGTCGCCCTCCCAGCAGCGCACCTCACCCGTCGCGAGGGTGATGCACAGGTGATCGTGGGTGGCGGCGAGCTCCCGCACGGCGACGTTCGTCGCGAGGGGTCGGGGCGCGGCGGTCGGCGGCCGGTCGAGCAGAGGCGAAGCGGTCCCGCCCCAGCACCAGACCACGTCGCGTTGGAGCGCGCACAGGTAGCCCCTGAAGGCCACCAGCCGTTCCGCCGCATCGAGGCCCTGGATCGTGACCGGGGCGTCCCGCCGGACGACGCCGCGGTCGCGCAGCACGGGACCCCAGCAGCGCACCGCGCCCGATCGATCGCGGGCGCAGCCGGCGTCGGGCGAGAGCGCGACGTCGCGGGCCCGGTCGACCCCGGCGACGGGGGCGAGCACGACGCCGGCCGAGGTGTCCGGCCGGCCGTAGCGGTACGGCACGTCCCCGCAGGCGAGGCGGTCGTCGGTGTCGACGACGCACACCGTGCTCCCGCCGACCGCGATCCTCGCGGCGTCTCGCCACGGCCGGACGGGGAAGGCGTCCATCGAAGGGCCCATCCTGATGCAGCCGTTGAGGTGGTCGGCGATCACGCCGCACCGGACGTGACCGCGCGCGCCGCGCACGCAGATCGGGTCCGACCCGACGTTGGTGACGAGGTCGACGGGCTCGGGCACGCGCAGCCCGGGGCTGCGGAAGTCGTCGCCGAAGAAGGCCCCCTCCGCGGTCTGATGCCGACGGACCACGTCGCCGTCGTGGAGCAGCTCGAACCACCCGCCCAGATCGCTCAGGTCGACCGTGTGTCGCCACGCCGGATCGACGCGCCATCCCGCCGGGGACCCGGCCCACCGCGTGGACACCGCGCCGTCCTCCAGGCGCGCGCCGCCGCCCCCGGTGACCTGCACCACCCGCCCGTGCCCCGGCACCCGCTGCGCGACGCAGGGGCGACGCGCGCAGGCGGCGATCGCCGGGGCGCTCGACACGTCGAAGAAGGCGCCTTCGGAGTCGATGGCCCACGCGCCGTCCGGCATCAGCGCCACCGCGCCGCGCGCGGGCAGCACCTCGGGAACCCGCAACACGTCGGTCCCGCGGCGCACGAGGGCCCCCGGCAGTCGCACCACCGTCGCGCCGGCGCCTTCGCCGCGGAGCACGGTCACGTTCCGCCCGCCGGCCATCGTAACCGCCCCGGGGAGTTCGGCTGCCCGCGCCCCCGCGGCTCCCGGCCAGGGGCGCTCCCGGATCGAACGCGCGAGGCGCGGCTCACCCGCCGCCGCGACCGCGAAGGCCAGCAGGACGGGCCCGCGCGGGCCCCCTCGTCCAGATGCGGACAGCGACGACAGCGGTGCGTGACGGTAGGGCATCGGTCGGGTCCTTCGCCGCAGCAACGCGCGAGGGGCAGCGTTCATCCAGGGCGTCGGGCAGATGAGCCCTCGCCTGAGGAGGCGCACCGGCTCGCGCGCGCGAGGAGCTAGCGTGTCGCCTTCGACGCGCAAGGGTTGCGAATAGATCGTGATGAGGAAAGCGCCTGTCATCGCGCGCACTCGACGCCGGCGGTTTCGCGAGGAGTGGCGGTCCAGCCACTGCCAGCGGACTCGTCGGCCCGCATGGAGCATCTGCGTGACCTGTTGGAGAGGCCGGATTCCTGGCAGCCGCGACGGGCCTCTATCGGGTCCGAGCGGTGGCGCGCGGTCCTGGTCTGCAGGTGCGCCGCCCCGAGCAGGGGTCCAGATCAGCGTCCGCCGACCGCAACCATACGACATCTCACGACACAAGCGCACAGTTGACCGCCGTAGACTACACTCTCCGACCATCACCGACACCGCTGAGCCCCACACAACGATTCCCGGCGCGTGACGGCCACCTCCGGTGACCACTAGGGTGGCGACGTACCCCTGCGTTGGAAGCGACGTCGGGAGCCTTTCCGACCCGCTTCCGGCGCCGCCCGACGTGTTGGTGTAGGTGTGCGTGGGAGAGGTGGGATGCTGTCGTCGACAGCGCCCTCTAGTAGAAGAGTCTATTAACTAGACGGCGCTGTCGACGACACCTCGCGACGTCGCCCTACCTAAACCTACACAAGCGTCGGCCTGCGGTCGCCCTTGAGGTTGCAGCGATCGTCGTCGCAGGGCACCGCAACGCGGCGTGCCTCAGTGCGGAGAATCTCCTGCCGACGCGCTTGGCCACGTCGACCGTCGATCGGTCGCATTCCGGTGCGCCCGGCGGACGCCACGAGAGGGGAACCTTGAGCAGCCACGTCGGCGTGCAGCGCGTTCACTTCCGCGCACCCTACCCTGACCACGGGGCCGTCGTCATCCCATCGGACAGCAGTTCGACAAGCCGACTGCGCTCGCGCCCCTGGCCAGGGGAAGAGGCACGTCGACCAGATAGGCGATACGTTCCCATTCTCCCGATCGATGGAAGGGACGAAAGTCACTCGGACTCGGGAGCGCGCCGACGCCCGCGTTGTCGGACGCGCAGCGCCTTCGAGGGGCCAGGTCGCGCTTCTCAATACACCCCGCCCAGCACACCATCGTCTCGCGGCGTGTCCCGCACACCGGGATGCGGCGGGCCGCTGGCGCCGGCCGCTCGGCTTGTGGGGGCGCGGGCCGCGTCCTAACGTCGCCGGGTGACTGCGACGGCGAACTCGCTTCGGGTGGCGCTGCTGTGCGTGGCCACGTCGTGCGCCTCTCCGGGGGTGCACGCCGCGCCGGCCGTCCACCCGCCGACCCCGGCGCGCCGGGGGACCGTCGTCGCGGCGGCACTCGCGACACCGGCCCTGGAGTGTCACGGCCCGGAGCCCTGCTGGAGCGAGTGGACCCTCGTGAACCGCGGGCCGACACCCGTCACGCCGGCCGCCCGGGCGCTCGGGCTCCCCGTCTGGCGGGGCCACCTGGAGCGCCTCGATGACCGCGGCGAATGGGTCCCGGCGAACGTCCGCGGCAGCGGGTGTGTCGTGCGGCTCCTCGACACGTCGGTCGTCGAGCCGGGCGGGTCTCTCGCCGTCGGGATGTGGCTCGACGGCAACCGGGAGCCCTTGCTACCCGGGAGGCACCGCTTCGTTCTGCCCTACGCCGAGGCGGGTCGACCGGAGGCCCTCGCGGCGACCCGCGCGTTCGAGGTCGAGGCCCTGCCCGACCACGACGCCGAGCGGATCCTCTCCGCGCTCATGGTCGACCGCTCCCCCCGCTGCGACGACCGCATCAACGACGCGGTGCTGACGATCGTGAGGTTCGCGCCGCCCCGATTCGTGCCCCGCCTGCTCGACGTCCCGGTCGAGGGCGTCGAGGCACGCGCGGCGATGCTCGAGTTGATCGCGCGGGGAGACGACCGGAGCACCGTGGCGCGTGCGCTACGGCGAGGGGACGTTGCGTTGGAACTCGCGGCGGCGATCCACGTCGCGCGCTACCTGGAGCGCTTCCCGGAGTACTCCCCGCGCGCCTGGGAGGTCCTGTCCACTCACCTCCGGCTCGGCGTCGAGGCGGGGCCGTCGTTTCTGTGGGCCGTGAGCCGCTTCGCGGAATCCTGGGACGCCGCGACGGCGCGAACGATGATCGACCGGCTCGATGCGACCACCGACCCCCGGGCCGCGCGCGCCATCGCCGGGGGCCTCAAGGACCGCGGCGCGCCGGGGCTGGGTCGAGACGGAGGGCGCGCGATCGCCGCCCTGCGACGCGCGGCCGCGCGACTCCCCGGCGCGGGGACGCGGCAGGAGCTGAGGGACGCCGCTGGGGCCATCGGCCGCCGCCGGCGGCGCGCGTTCACCCTGCTGTCGTCCGAGGGCGACGGGGCTTCCGAACCCAGCTCCTACATGGTTGGCGACGCGCCCGAGTGCGCCGAACTCGATCGCGCGCTGGAGCCTGTACGGGGCTGGTGGTACCGCCCGAACGCCGAGCGTGTGCGGCCCACGGCCGGGGAATGAAGGGCCGGGGCGCACGGGAGGAGTTCCCGTTCACCTCGGGACGAAGCGTGGGCGCGCCCCAGGGTCTCCCAGCCGTCAACGGGGCGCTGTGCCCCGCGGCCGTGCACGCTCGCCTCTCGCCGCTCCGAGAGCCGGAGGCGCGGTGGCGCGCGTGGCGTCTCGGGGGCCGCCTGCACGCTGAGACCGACGAAGTCCCCGCGACGCCGGCCCTCCACGCGGCGCCCGCACCGTCCGCCCATGAGGGCCGGAAGGGCAGCGTCCACCGGGACCTGGGGTACGACCAACGAAGCGCCTCGAGCTGGCAGCGCCCTGCTTCCCATCGGACGAGCAGACTCGGCAGCAAACCCGGTTCGGCCCGCCACCGCCTCACCGCCGCACCGGCCCGTTCTCCACCAACGCGAGGTCGTTCGACACTCACGCCTCGTCTGCAGCTCAGGGGCAGCGTGAACCGGCGCTGCGTGGGGGGACAGGGGATGCCTCGCCCGGCGGACGAGTTGGTCGCGGTGCGGCCGCGGTCTTGCGCTCGCGCGCCTCCACGACGCGCAATGATCCACCCCTTGGGGCGTCTCCCCGCCCCTGTTCAGGGATGGGCGGTGCACCCGTTCGAATGTCGGCGCACCCCGCGAGCGATCACCGCCATGCTAGGGAGGATCTCGTGAGCAAGGGAGCAGCAGCCATCTGCGTCCTCCTGGCGCTGGTGACCGGTCTCCTGGCGGCCCGCGTCACGGGCGTCAGGGCACCCGCGGGACCTGCCGCCGCCGAGGCCAGCACCAGCCCCAGTGGCCCCGCCATGCTCGATGCCGCGCGCATCCCCGTGGGCACCTCCCCGGTGCTGGGTTCCAGCAACGCGCTCGTCACCATCGTGATGTTCGGGGACTTCCAGTGTCCGTTCTGCGCGCGGGTGGAGGACACCCTCCGCCAGGTCCGCCAGCACTACGGCAACGAGGTGCGTGTCGTCTGGAAGAACGGGCCGTTGCCCTTCCATAGCAACGCCGGCCCCGCGGCCGAGGCTGCGATGGAGGCGTTCGCGCAGGGCGGCCACGCCCGGTTCTGGCAGATGCACGCCCTGCTCTACCAGAACCAGCAGAACCTCGACATCGCCACCCTGGAGCGCCTCGCGGGTCAGGTCGGCCTGAACATGGCGCGCTTCCGCACGGCGATGAGCAGCCACACGCACGTGGCCTCCATCGAGCGCGACAAGGCGCTCGCCCAGGCCGTCGGCGCGCAGGGCACCCCGAACTTCTTCATCAACGGCACCCAGGTCACCGGCGCCCAGCCCCTCGACCAGTTCAAGATCGTCATCGACCAGGTGCTCGCCCGTGCCCGCACCATCCGCCCCCGCCAGCGCGTCTACGCCGAGATGGTCGCCGACCCGTTCCACGAGCCGGAGCCGTACGACGCCCATCGGGAGTTGCCCTACGACATCCACCGTGGGTGCGGAGAGGTCGACCCCACCCAGGTGCTCCGCGTCCCGGTGGGCGGGTCGCCCGTGGAGGGCCCAAGCACGGCGCTGGTGACGATGGTGATCTTCGCGGACTTCCAGTGCCCGTTCTGCGTGCGCGTGAGAGCCACCATCGCGCAGCTCCGCACCCGCTACGGCGACGACCTGCGCGTCGTTTGGAAGAACGAGCCGCAGCCCTTCCACGACCGGGCCCGTCCCGCGGCCGAGCTCGCCATGGACGCCTTCACCCAGCGCGGCAACGCCGGCTTCTGGGAGATGCGCGACCTCCTCCTCGGACACGAGCAGTCCCTGGAGAGCGCCGACCTCGACGCGCACGTCCGGCGGGCCCACCTGGACGTGGCCGGGTACCACGCCGCGATCGCCGCGCACGCACACGACGCCGCCATCAACGCCGACCACGCCCTCGCGCGGCGGCTCGAGGCCATCTGCACCCCGCACTTCTTCATCAACGGCCGGCGCCTCGTCGGCGCACAGCCCGAGGAAGCCTTCGTGCGCCTCATCGACGAGGTGAAGACCAGGGCCGAGGAGTTCCTCCAGACCCACCCGGGCACCACGCGCGCCAACCTCTACGAGCGCCTGATGGCGGACGCCGACCCCGCCGTCCGCCGCAACACTCCGGCGGCCTCACCGCCGCCGCCGGACGAGGAGAGCCGCGTCTACGCCGTCCGCGACGACCTCCGCGCCCCGAGCTTCGGCCCGACCGACGCGCGCGTCGTGATCCAGCAATTCGCTGACTACCAGTGCCCGTTCTGCGCGCGCGTCGGCCCGCAGGTCGCGCGGATCAGGGAGCGCTACGGCGACCGCGTCCGCTTCGTGTGGCACGACTACCCGCTGCCCTTCCACCGCGAAGCCATGCTCGCCGCGGAGGCCGCGCGTGAGGCGTACGCCCAGCGAGGCAACCCAGGGTTCTGGCGCTTCCACGACCGGTTGTTCGAGAACCAAGGGCACCTCGAGCGCGCCGACCTCGAACGCTACGCCACGGAGCTGGGCCTCGACACGGCCCGCTTCCGCGACGCCCTCGACCGCCACACCCACCAGGCTGGCATCCGCGCGGACATGGCCGCCGCCGACGCCACGGGCGCCCAGATGGGCCCCCCAGCCTTCTTCATCAACGGCAGGTTCGTCGTGGGCGCGCTCCCCTTCGAGGAGTTCCGGCGCCGCATCGACGCGGCCCTCGCCCCCGGGGCCAGTCCTCAGGCGGATCGCCGACCCCGGCCGGCACCTCGATGAACGCCGGGCAGATGTCGATGACCGTGCCGCCGTGGCCAGGCACGTTGAGGGTCGCGTGGGAGAGCCAGCCGCTCGGCAGCGCCCGTTGAAGGAGGTCGTGTCGTGGCGCTCGTGGGCCACCGGCATCGCGAGCAGGGCACCCCGGAGTCCAGCGTGCGAATGCGGTCCGCCGTCGGGAGGCCCGACACGATCGGGTCGGCCTCGGTGCGCGTCTTGATGCCCTGGCGGCTGGCGTCGAGTACTCCGGCAGGTCGACGAGGACGCGATCGATCGGGGCGCCCCGGTCGGGCGCGCCGGGGTCCGCCGCGGGCGGACGTCGACGCCGGAATCGAAGGCCGCGTCGGGCCCGACGAGGGGCGAGCCAGCGTCGGCGATGGCGAGCGGGCCGAGGTCGGTGATCACGGCGAGCAGCCGGCGATGAGTGCGAGCGGGAGCGTGCGCCAGAAGTTCATGCG
This sequence comes from Myxococcaceae bacterium, assembly GCA_028287085.1. Taxonomy (GTDB): domain Bacteria; phylum Myxococcota_A; class Polyangia; order Polyangiales; genus SCUS01. Next base: position 7,118 of record JAQBQI010000581.1, on the reverse strand, counting down.
AGGAATACAGTACGGAGGCCGGGTCGGGTGCACGACGGACGGACGGCCCGAGCGTCGTCAGCTCGTCATCGGGGAGAAGGACGCGGTGTACCGTCGCGTGATGGCAACCGAGGAGACGCGCGCCGCGGGGCTCGCCGGCTGGCGCCGAGGCGCGCTCGCGCTGGCCGTCGCGGCGCAGGGCCTCGCGCTGGCGCGGACGTCGCCGTGGCTGTCACCCACGGGCGCGGCGGTGCTCGCAGTGGCCGTCGGCGCGGCGACGCTGCCCGTTGTTCGCGGGCGCCGCGCGTGGATGGTGCTGGCGGCGGATCTCGCGCTGACGGGCGTCGCGTTCGGGATGGCGGGTGCGGTGATTGGCGGGCTCACGCGCGAGGGCGCGGGCGCGTGGTCGGCGATCAATCTGTTGGTGACGGCGGGCTGGTGGTGGGCCCTGCGGGCGCCGGTGACGCTCGCGCGCTGGCGGGCGCCGCGCGAGGTGGCCGCGACGCTCGGCGCATCGCTGCTCGCGACGGCAGGCGCCCTCGTGGCGACGGGCACCACGGACCGGTGGTCGATGCGGGCATGCCTCGCGCTGGGCGCAGTGGCGATGACGTGCGCGTGGTGGCGGCGGAAATCGGAGGGCGACGCGAAGGGTACGCGGGCGCCCGCGGGAGAGGGGAACGAGGCGCCGTACCGCACGGCGCGGTCGCAGGCGCCGACGTATGAGCGGAGGGCGCGGTGGCTGGGCTGGGCGCTGCCCGTCGGGGCGCTGCTCTGGAGCGGGGCGCTCGTGCAACAAGGGGCGCGGCGGCTCGCGCACTTCTGGCCGCGGAGTGGCTGGAGCGCGGTGCGGAGTGCGATGGAGGCCGTGAGGGTCGAGGACGATCCGTGTCGGGTTGGTGCGGGGCACGAGGGGCGTCGCGACTTCGACATGAACACAGCGGTGGGCGGTCCTCTCAACGGGCCACGGGGAACCGTGTGGGCCTCGGGCGCCATCAGCGTGTTGCGACCGACCGGCGGCGACTACTCGCCACCTCCCGTGAACACGTGCCTTCCTGCGGCGTACGTCCAGCGCTGGATCGCGCATGCCTCTGCCGACGAGGCGAGCGACCGCGCCGAACTCACGCGCCTCGTGCAATACGGCGAATATGACAGTGCAATCGAGCAGCACGAGGCGCTGCCCTTGCTCTGCACTCCTGGGCATTGGTGTTCGATGTCCATGAACGGCCACGAAGGCGTCACCACCCCCGGGCACGCCGGGGGACAGTTGTATCAACTGTCTTGCACCCTTCTGTTGAACGGCCAGTTTCGCCTGGGCGAACGGCGTCACGGCCATCAACGATGGGGGCGAGTTCCGGCCGCGTCGGCGCGCGCGTTGATTGAACTCGTCGAGGCGGTCGCCAGCGCTCGTGGACCCGTGACGATGCACTCGTTGGCGGCGATCGACAGCGTTCCCGCTGAAGCGGGTGAATGGGACCATACTCGCGGGGGCGACCCGACCGCACTCGTGGTCAGCGTGGGTAGCTTCGAGGACCAGTACCGGGTGGATTTCCCGCAGGCACGCGCGGTCGGTGAGTTCCTGTGGCGGCGGCTCTGCTGGGCGCTGCCTCCGCGCGACGCACATCGATCGGATGAGCCTGTCGTGCTGCCCGATGCGCCGTGAAGCGCCGGTGTATCGTCGGTCGATGACGAGCGCCGCTGGCCTCGCTCGCTGACACCGCGTCGCGCTCGCGTTGGGCGTCGCGGCGCAGGGGCTCGCGCTCACGCAGACGTGCCCGTGGCTGCACCCGGCGTGGACGAGCACGTTCGCCTTCACCGCGGTCGTCGCGACGCTGCCAGCCGGGCGCGGGCGCCAGCGAGGCCCGGTCGGGCGCTGTCGACGACGCACCGCCCAGCACGGGTACTACGGGTCATGGGCGTTGTCGCCTGGAGGCGAACCGTGCCAGCGAGGGTGCCGCGTGGTTCTCCCTATACCCTGGCTCGTCGTCACTGCCGACGGCGCCGTGCTGCGCAGCGACACCTTCCTCAGCCCCGCGCGCCCGGTCTGGTCCCTACCGTGTGCGTTCTTGGTCGACTGCTACGGCAGCGGGTGGCTCGCCGTCGTCGACGCTCGCGAGCGGCTGTCCGTCATGTCCGGCCGCGGGCCTCTCGTCCCGGTCCCGCTCGACGCGCCGGTGCTGGTCGCGGCCGTCGCGGATGATCGCTTCGGCGCCGCGGTGGGCCGAGCGGAACGCCAGTGGCGACCGCACCCCCGGGTGGCCCGCCAGTCACTGGCGCACGGGCTCCACCGCGACGAGCGCGAGGGGGACGGTCGAGACCCGGCGCCCGTCGTCGTAGACGCCCACGAGTCGTCCACCCCGTGCGGTCGGGCGATACGCGGCCCACGACTCGCCGTAGTCGTCGCCCTCGTCGCCGCCGGGGTCCTCGACCTCCACCCTCCGAACTCCCCACAGGCGGCGCACGCACGCGGGTCCGACGCCGGCCCCGGTCTCGAAGGTCGCGAGGCGTACCTCGGCGAAGTCGACGCCCTCGATGGCCGGACCGATGCGCATCGCGGGCGCGAGGTGCAGCCGCGTCGCGACGTCGCTACGTGCGCCGCACACCGGGGGCGGCGAGGCCCACTGCCATCGCCCGAGGTCGACGTCGCTCCCGTCGACGCAGCGCAGCGAGAGCGAAGCGCGGTCGTCGCTCGTCGTCACCGCGAGCCCGACGCAGCCACCTCGCGCGCCGAGGCCCGCCAGCCTGCTCCGCGACGTCAGCGCGACCATCCGCCGCGCCCGCTCGACGCCGTCGGGGCCGAGGAGCAGGGCGGTCGCGAACCAGCGACCTTCGTTGGAGCTGCCGCCACCTAGCCCGGGGTGCGTGATCCATGCGCAGCGCGAGCGCACCAGCACGAGCGCGCCTCCGTCGTCGAGCGCGACCCCACTGGTGCCCTCGACGTCGCACAGGGGCGTGCTGACGTTCGTCGCGCGGGTGTGCGCGGCGCCGACCCAGAAGAGGACGTCGACCTCCGCGAGGTGATCTTCGGTCGCCGGGGAGCCCGGCGGCGCCGTGCGCGCGATGAGCAGGAGGCCCGTGCGGGCGCGGCGATCGCGTCCCACCGAAAGTTGTTGTCCGCGTTCTCGGGCATGGACGCCGTCGCGTAGCGCGAGAAGCTGCCCCGGTCGTCTTCTCCGCGCCAAGATGCATCCAGCGTGATCCGGCCCGCTTCGCCACGGTATTGGGCCGTGATCGCGACGAGCGCGGGGATGCCGCCCGCTTCCGCGCGCGCCCTCTGCCCCACGGTTCCCAGCGGTGCGGGCGCGCCCCGGGGGAGGCTCCACGCGAGCGCGCCGTCGCTCGACCGGCGCGTCGGAACCTGCGCCGCGAAGGGCGCTACGACGTCCGCGAAGGGCTCGGCGGGAGGAGCCGGCGGGAGGCAAACGGCAGGCAGCACAGGGGCACGGTCGAAGCGTCGCCCGAGCGCCCGTCTCATCGCCTCGTGGACCTCGTCTGGGGGCGCCAACGGGGTCCACGAGGGCAGGCGCGGGGCCGCCGTGGTCACCAACGCGCCATCGCGCAGGCGACGCCACCCGTCCGAGGTGAGCGCATACAGCTCCCCCTCGACGCCCGCCACGCCGACCGGCACGGGACGGCCATCGGAGGCGACATCGCGCCACGAGCGCCCGCCGTCACCCGTGAGCCGGAGCGTCGCGTTCTCCACGAGCGCCAGGCCGACCTCGTCGCTCGTCCACGCGACCGAGAGCACCTCGGCGTTCAGCGCTTCGAGCGCCACGCCGTCGGTCCAATGCGGGTGCGCCCCCCCGACCGTCAGCGTGACCCGGCCCTCGCTCACGCTCACCTCGACGGCGCCCCGGGGACCCGACGAACAGTCGAAGTTTCGCAACGCGCGCAGTCGGCCGGTGAAGGTGTCGCTCGCGTACACCTCGCCACGCTCCGTCACGAACACCCAACCCCGCGAGGCGCGAACGGCGTGCTCGATGCGCGACGGGATCACCTCCTCGGCAAAGCGCAGCACCGGGCCACGCGCGTCGACGCGAACCCCGCCGGAGATCACGTGCACGATCCCGCCCTCGACCCCTTCAACGTGGCCGTTGAGGAGCTCGACCTCGGATGGCGTGACGCGCGCGAGCTCTGCCTGCGGGCGTCCCCGACCGCCCGCGGGCGCCCCGGCGGTCACGCCGGGCTTCTCGCAAGCGGCCAGCACCACGAACGCGAGCGCGCACACGCCCGACCGGCATTGCCCACGACGCTTCACGGAGGCCGCAACGATCGCAGCCGACGTCGAGGTGGTCAACGGAAACGGCGCATAGGGAAAGCGGCTCATGAGCCCATCGAGGTGATGGGCGCAGGCGGGCTACCGTGGGTTGCATCGAAGCGTTCGAGCCAGAGTTGACGGCCTCAAAGACTGGACGGCCTCATCACCGCCACGTGGGCCGCGCCTCGCCACATCACGTCGTCGCTCTCGTGCTGCTCGCGGAGTGCGGCGGGCCCCGCCGCCCCCCGTCGTCGGGCGCGCCGGCGCAGTGCGCTCCTCCGCCCGGCGCCTCGGTCGACGTCGCGGTCGTCGACGTCGACCCGCTCGCGGACGTGTTCGTCCCCGACGCGAGTCCCGCGCTGACCCACCCGATCGGCGAGTGGCCCTGCACCGGCATCGATCGCCGCAACGCCGCCGCCCTCGCCCTCGTGGAGCGCACCGGCGAGGGCGAGGCGCGCTACTCCGGGCTCGCCCGCTGCTACCCGACGCGCGGCCGCGCGTGGGCCGTCGTGCTCGGCCCCGGGTCGATCGATCACTTCGAATGGTCGCTCCGTCACCTGGACGCTGGCGGTCAGGAGGTCGGGCCCACGGACCCCGCCGTGAGGAGCGAGAGAACCTTCATCGAACAGGGCGACCGCATCGCCCCGCCGTACCACCACACCGGCCCGATGACGCTCTTCGACTTCGACGGCGACGGCGAGCCGGAGATCGCGTTCACCGTCGAAGGCGCCAGCGAGCATGGCGAGAGTGAGGAGCTCGAAGCGTTCCGCTACCGGGCGGGGCGCGTCGAGGCCTTCGCGACCGTCCGCAACGCGCACCACCTCGAAGACGTCGACCGCGATGGACGCCCCGACGTCGTGATCATCCACAGCCGCTACTCGCGCACCACCACCGAGCCCTCGGACATCTCCTGCGGCGCCATGGTCGAGGCCCCCTCCGTCGCGGCGCGCTCGCTGCCCGGCGGGCGCTTCTCGCTGAGCGACCCCGCGGTGCGCGAGTACAACCGCCGCGAGTGTTCGGTGCGACCCGCTGCGATCGTCGCCCGCGACGCGGACGGCCTCGTGGACGAGGAGGCCACCGCGCGCAACGTCGTGTGCGCGGGCGTGTGGGGCGTGCGGCGCGCGACGATCGTGGCAGCGCTGCGGGCGTGCGGGGAGCGGGTGACGACGCCGGAATGCGAGACGGTCGTGCGGCGGCCGGACGGCTGCCGGCACGCATGGCTGCTGTCGCAGTGGGCGACGGAGTTCCCGTGAAGGGTCTCGGCCGCGCCGCAACACCGACTGCGCTCAGCGACAGGCCGAACCCGAGGTAGAACGGGATGCCCGCCGGGTCGGGGGATCGGGAATCCGGAGCATGGGCCGTCGAGGTGAGGGACCCCGGACTCCGAGGGCGGAGCCTCCCCGCGCGGTGCCGGACCTCGCAAGGGCGCGATGCGCGCCGGAGGGGGTCGGCAACCGGCTGCCGGGCGCGCGCTTCCTCGCGGGTGAGCCCCCATCCCTGGATGTAGGCTCGCGCCGATGGGACGGAGGCAGCAGGGCCGAGACAGAACGCGCGACGGTCGTGGCCCGTCGCACCGTTGGGGCCGCGTAGGCGTGGATCCGAGTGTGCCGGACGCACGGGTGGAGGGCAGGTGCCTGTGACGACGAGGAAGACCAAGGCCGTGGAACCCCAACGCCGCTCGAAGGTTCCCAAACAAGAGCAGGGCGAGACTGCGGCGACAGGTTCATCGGAACCGGTCGCGGATTCGAACCCACCTCTCACGCTGATGACCAAGGCGGAGTTCGCGCGGCTCTCGCGGGGGGATCGGCTCCGCAAGGGCGTGGCCGTCGTGCTAGTCGGCGACGATCGCCCGACGCCCCAGAGGGTGCAGGAGTGGCGGCAGCCGGTCTCCCTGCCGGCAGGACCCGTCCGATTCCTGGGCGCGGGCGCCCGGACGGCGGTGGCGCCGGACGCGGCCGACGTCATTCCGGGCCTTGAGGACCTCCTGAAGGGGGAGTGGGCGCCCGGGGCCCCGCTCGACGAGGGTGCCGCCTGGCAGGGGCTCTTCATGCTGCTCGGGCCGGACGCGCTCCTGGACGCGGGCGCCGATCTGGTCGAGTGCGAGAACCTGCGATCTCACGGTACGAACTACCTCTCGGCAATCGGTGGCCTCGTCTCGGCCGCCGTCCGTCGTGCGGTCCTCCGATGGATGCTCGCCCGCCACCACTGGGACATGCCGTCGGTCGGACGCGAGCTTCGGCTCGGTGGGACCAGCAACGTCCTTCGGGCCATCAAGGATTTGGGGCTGGAGAAGGATCTTCAACACGCGCGCAGTGCCGGTTGGATCAAGCGAGGCGGCCGCAGGCCCAAAGCAGGCCCACCGAATGGATGATCGTTCTTGATTGTTTGAACATCCATGGTCATCCTTCTCCGCGAAGGCGAGGGAGACCATGGCCAACAAGGGGATCGAACTGACGGAATCGCAGCGGCGGGAGCTCGCTGCCCAGGTCGCGCGCTTCGGCGCGAAGGCGCTGTGCGCCGCCGCGGACGTCCGCAGCACGCAGAGCCTCTACCGGGCGCTCTCCGGCGCGAGCGTCCTGCGGATGACGGCCGCGGCGCTCCTCGCGGCGGGGCCGCGGCTCGCGGCGGCCGAGCGGCCGAGCGACGCGAAGGAGTCGACGTGAGGCCCGCGCCCTCCCCCGCCCTCGCGCGACGCGGGGGCGCCGCGCGCTGCACCGGCTCGGCGGAAGGCCGGGTGCGGCCGTGACGCGGCGCACGGCGTCGACCGAGCGGATGCAGCTCCAGCACCTCGAACTCTTGAAGCGCCAGCTGGCGGAGCTGGCCGCCTCGCAGCGCGGCGCCACGCGCGTGCTGCCGCCGCAGCCCTCGGAGGCGGACCGCACCC
>JAQBQI010000573.1 GCA_028287085.1 Myxococcaceae bacterium | reverse complement strand
GGCGGCGCCGGCGGAGAGCGCGGGCCCGCCGGTGTCGCGCGCCGCGGGGGCGTACCGGGTCGACGAGGTGCTGCTGTTTCTGGGCGAGGAGTACTGGCTGTCGGGCGAGCTGGCGCTGGTGCGCGAGGGCACCCCCGCGCTCACCCTCTTCGTCGCCCCCGAGCGCGCGCAGGACCGCTGGCTGGGCGCCCCCCGCCAGGGGGACGTGCTGTACGCCCTCCAAGCCGACGCGGCCCTCGCGGCCCTCGGCTGGCCGGGCGTCGAGGTGCCGAGCGCGGGCGGCACGATGCGCCGGGTGGAGGAGGGCGCGTGCACCATCGTGCCCAGCGGCGAGGTGCCGGCGGGCTGGTCGGGCGCCGGGCGCTACGCGGTGTTTCGCGCGATGGAGACCGTCGCCGTGGTGGTCGAGCAGGGCAGCAACCGCCTGGCGCTCAAGGGCAAGACGGTGCCGCGCAGCCTCGTCGAGCGGATGGGCTGAGCGCCGTCCGCTCGCCGCCGACCTGGAGCGAGACGAACCACTCCGAGAAGCGCGCCTCGCCCACCCCGAGCCGCGCGAGCCACTGCGCGAAGTAGCGGTGCAGCGCCGCCGCGCGCGGGTGGGCGTCGCCGTGGTGCAGCAGGAAGTCCTTGTAGTTCTGCACCTTGTCGGCGCGGAGCATGTCGGCCACCTCGGGCAGCGGCGAGAGCGCGATCTCGCCGATCGAGGCGACCTCCCTCCGCGATAGGTAGGCGTTGGCGACGTTGCGGTACTCCATCGCGAGCACCAGCACGCCGGGGTCGTCGGAGAGCGCCGCGAGGTCGGCGTAGCTGCCCGGCAGGTCGGCGTCGAGCTGCAGCATCGGGTGCAGGCACCACGCGCGGCGCGCCCGCTCGGTGGCCCCGAGGTCGCGCAGCACCGCGAGGCCCTCGTCGATGTGGTTCATGTACGGCACGCCGCTGCGGGCGGCGCGTCGCCCGCCGAAGTGCCGCGCGATCGCCGCGTACTCGCGCGTCTGCGTGAAGCGCCCCGCCACGACGAAGGGCACGCCCCGCCGCGCGAAGAAGTCCTCGAGGTCGCAGTCGGGCCCCGTCACGAAGGGCTCCGCCGCGGCGGCGACATACCTGGACAGGTAACCGCGGCCGCGGTGCGGCGCGAGCACGTAGACCGACTGGTGGGCGACCCCGTCGGCGCTCGCGCTGAGCGTGCGGGCGCCCCAGGTCGCGCCGCCCTCGGCGAGGGCGTCGACGCTCCCCGACCAGCGCCAGCCGTCGATCAAGCCCTGCACCGCGCGGCGGCGGAAGTACTCCGCGACGGTGCCGAGGTCGGTCGCGTCCATCTCGAAGCGCGGCGGCTCGCTCATCGCGCGAGTCTATCGCTCGGCGGCGGCCGTGCGCGCCTGGGCCCCGCGCGCTCCGCGGAGGTCGCGCGCAGAGCGCCGATCACCGAGGAGGGTGATGGCGTCTCCGGGGTTGAGGTCGCAGTGGAAGGGTGGCGGCAGCAAGAGTGCGCGGGGGCATTGGAGGATCGGCTCGTCCGGCGCGGGAACTCTCGCGCTCGTGCTCGCGGGACGTGAGAGCGGAGGCGCCGCCCCGCGTGACGCTGCGTCCCCCGAAGGTCCCGATGAGCGAGGTCGCCCCGTCGCTTCTTGGGAGTTCGCGGGCGGACCTTGCACCCGGCTCGTGCCGACGGGCTGAAGCCCGCGGCAACGGTGGGATCGGTGAAGATCCCCTGAAGTCCGCAGGCGGACTTCCGGTGCGTCGCCCCCTTCGCTCCGACGGCCGACAAGGGACAGTCCGCTGCGGACTTCGGGGGGAGGCTCACCGATTCCACCGTTGCCGCGGGCTTCAGCCCGTCGGCACGAGCCGGGTGCAAGGTCGCGCCCGACGGGCCGACCTCGTCGGTCGAGCACGCCAGCCTCGCGGCCGGCGCGGACGAGTGGATCCGCTGCCGGGACGGCGTCGGCAGCAACCCCCGCGACGCCGCCTTCGCGCAACCTGCCGGAGACGACCGGCGCCCGCGTGCGCTTCACCCCGACGCGCCGACCGTCGTCGGCTTCGCCGCGCGGCGTCGCCGGCGCCACGTGCGCGCGGCCCCCAGCGCCGTCGCCGCGGCGAGCGCGAGCCGCGGGTCGAACACCGACGCCGACGCCGGGAACGACGACAGGTCGTGCGTGTTCGACACGTCGGGCAGGCCCGTGGTGAGCGCGAACTCGGGGTCGCGGTCCATCGCGGCGACGCCCACGGTCGTGTACATGCGGGTGAGGTAGGGGCGGGCGGGGATGAGGTTCTGCAGCGACACGCTGAACGTGCCGCGCACGCCGTCGGGGAGGGGGCCGGCGTACTCGGTGATCCAGGCGCGGCCGCCGGCGTCCTGCACGGCGGCGCCGACGACCTGGTCGTAGGTGACGGTGACGCCGAAGCGCGACGGGCCGAGGCGCGCGACCTCGGCGTCGGGCACCGCGGTCTGGGCGAAGTTGCTGGGCACCGCGCGGCTCTCCGCGATCACGTAGGTGAGCACCGGGAGCGTCGGCGTCGTGGCGATGCGCGTGAGGCGCAGCGGCACGCAGGGCGAGCGCCCCGTGTACGTGAAGGCCAGCGGCGACACGAGGAAGGAGCTGACCCCCTGCACCGCCGAGAGGCGCACGGCGAGGAAGTATTTGTGCTCGGCGACGTACTCCCCGATGATCGGCAGCGCCTCCGGGGGCGTGCGGTACTGGTTCTCGTTGAGCCAGGTGCCGAGCGCGCCGGGGTCGTCGGACGACACCACGTCGTAGCGGAACATCCCCGTCTCGCCGCTCGCCCACACCCGCACGCCGTTGCTCTCGGTGGGGCCCGGGATGGAGGCCACCGCGGCCTCGTCGCTGCTGCAGCCGAAGCCCGACCCGCTCGGCGAGAACTGCTGCCGGTTGGCGAAGATGTAGACGGGCTGGGTGCTCTGGTCGATCGCGCCGAAGATCGCCGTCGCCTCCTCGTGGATGTTGCGCGGCACCGACTCCAGCGGGACCACCCAGGCGAAGCTCGGGTCGTTGCCCTGCGCCTGGATCTGCACCACCGCCGTGTTGTCGCCGTCGCCCCCGCGGATGAACAGCACGCGCTCGGCGTTCTGCACGATCGGGGAGTTGGAACAGAAGGTTCCGCCGCACGCGTCGGCCGCGCGGTGGAGGGTGAGCGCCGCGAGGCCCGCCAGGATCGCCGAGTGGAGTCGCATGGTGCGAGGGGAGGTTGCAGCAAGCGGGCCTCGCCGGGAGCCCGCCCCCCGGACGCCCGCGGCCTTCGATCGCGCGGGGACCGCGGGCCCCCCCGGCCCACCCCACCGTGCCTCCGCGGCACGCCGCGGGTCGCGTCGGCTCGGCGCGCGGTGCTACACAACCCCGGGTGACCGACCGCGTCCGCGTCGCCCTCCGGGTGGTCCTCTCCCTCGCCGCGGCGGCGCTCCTCGTCACCCTCCTGCGGCCGCTGCTCTCGCCGCCCACCCTCACGCTCCACCTCGCCGGGCTCCCCTTCGCGCACCGGCTCCCCGACGAGCTGCGCCAGCCCATCGAGCTCATGCGCCCGCAGTGGCTCTACGGCCTCGCGCTCTTCCCCTGGTTCGCCCTCTTCGCCGCCGCCTCGCTCGCCGACCTCTCGCGCCTCCAGCGCGTCGTCGCCACCGTCGCGCGCACCGCCCTCCTCGCGCTGCTGCTCGTCGCCCTCGCGCGCCCGACCTCCACCCGCCAGTCGTCCCGCGTCTGCACCGTCTTCCTCGTCGACGTCTCCGAGAGCGTGCCCGACGCGGCCATCGCTTCGTTTCACGACACCGTCGCCGCCGCCCTGCGCGCGCCCGGCGACCACACCGCCCGCGTCGTGCTCTTCGCCCGACGGCCCGTCGTGCTCGAGCTCCCCGCGCGCGTCGACGCCGCCCACCCGTTGGCCCCCTTCGACCCCGCGCGCGTCGGCTCGCGCACCGGCACCGACCTCGCCGCGGCGCTCTCCCTCGCCTACGGCCTCTTCCCCGCCGACGCGCTGCGCCGCGTGGTCGTGCTCTCCGACGGGGTGCAGACCGACGGCGACGCCCTCGCCGAGGCCCACCGCGCCGCCCGCTTCGGCGTGCGCGTCTCGGTCGTCCCCTCGCGCGCGGCCGCCGCCGCCGAGGTCGCCATCCGCGAGCTCCGGCTGCCCGAACGCATTCGCGTCGACGAGCCCTTCGACGCCCACGTCTCGGTCTTCTCCACCACGGCCACCCGCGCCACCATCACCCTCCTCCAGGGCGAGGCCGTCAACGGGCTCGACGGGCCGCGCGTCGTCGACCTCGTCCCCGGCGTCCAGGACCTGCGCTTCCGCTCGGTGGTGCGCGTGCCCGGCGACGTCACCTACGCCGCGCGCGTCACCGCCGCCGCCGACCGCTTCGCCGAGAACAACCGCTACGCCACCACGGCCACCGTCCCCGGACGGCCCGCGGTGCTCTACGTCGAGGGCGACCCCGCGCGGGCGCAGTGGTTTCGCGGGGCGCTCGCCAATGGGGAGTTCGAGGTCGAGGTGCGCGCCGCCAACGGGGTGCCGCAGTCGACCCGCGAGCTCGAGCGCTTCGACTTCGTCGTGCTCAGCGACGTCGCCGCCGAGGCGGTTCCGTCCAGCGCGCAGGACGCGCTCACCCGCTACGTGCGCGAGCTCGGCGGCGGCTTCCTCATGGCCGGCGGCGACCACGGCTTCGGCCTCGGCGGGTGGCAGGGCACCGCCGTCGAGCGGCTGCTGCCGGTGCGGATGGAGTCCGAGCGGCGGCGCGACCAGCCCTCGCTCGCCCTCGCGCTGGTGATCGACCGCTCGGGCTCGATGCAGGGCAACCCGCTGCTGCTCGCGCAGTCGGCCGCGGTGGCGACGGCGCGCGCGATGGCGCCCGACGACCTGCTCGAGGTCATCGCCTTCGACAGCGAGCCCGAGCGCGTCGTGCGCATGCAGGCCTCGCGCAACCGCGCCCGCATCGAGAACGAGCTGCGACGGCTGCGGCCCGGCGGCGGCACCGCCATCTTCCCCGCCATGGACGCCGCCCAGCAGGACCTCGCCCTGACCCGCGCGGTCACGCGGCACGTGATCCTGCTGACCGACGGGCAGGGGCAGCCCGACGAGCCGTCGCGGCTGCGGGTGCTGGTCGACTCGATGGCCGCCGACGGGCTCACCGTGAGCACCGTCGGGCTCGGCCCCACCGTCGACCGCGAGCTGTTGGAGTCGCTCGCCCACCACGGCCGCGGGCGCAGCTACTTCACCGCCGACGCGAGCAACCTGCCGCAGATCTTCCTGCGCGAGACCAACGAGGTGTCCCGCAGCGCCGCCGTCGAAGACCCGGTGCAGCCGCGCGTCGTCGGCAGCGCGGGCTTCCTGCGCGAGCTCAACGGGCCGCCGCCCTTCCTCTACGGCTACGTCAGCACGCGCGCGAAGCCCGCCCCCGCGCAGGTGCTGCTGGAGACCGACTCGGGCGAGCCGCTCCTCGCGCGCTGGCGCGTCGGCCTCGGCTGGAGCCTCGCGTGGACCTCCGACCTGAAGAACCGCTGGGCGGTCGAGTGGATCCGCTGGCCGCGCTGGCAGGCCTTCTGGACGCAGCTGGTGCGCGAGCACATGCGCACCCGCCGCCGCGAGGAGCTCGGGCTGCGCGCCGAGGTGGTCGACGGCGCGGTGCACGCGAGCGTCGACGCGATCCGCGACGACGACCGCTTCGAGAACGGGCTCAGCTCCGAGCTGACGCTGCGCGGCCCGTGGCCCGACACCGCCGAGCGGCGGGTGCCGATGCGCCAGGTGGGTCCGGGCCGCTACGAGGCGGTGCTGCCGCTGGAGCGCTACGGGGCCTTCTCGCTGCACGCCGTCCACCGCCGCGACGGGCAGCTGGTCGCCGAGAGCCGCGGCCGCGTCGACTACCCGTACCCGCGCGAGTACGCGGCGCTCGAGCCCGACGCGGCGCTGCTGGGCGCGCTCGCGAGCGCGACGGGCGGCGCCACCGACCCGCCGCCGCGGGCGATGTTCGACGCCAACGGACAATCGCTGCGGCACCGGGCGCCGGTGTGGCGATACCCGGTGATGCTGGCCATCGGCGTGCTGCTCGTTGATTTGATGTTACGGCGGGTGCGGATCTTCGACAGGGGCTTCCGCCGCGGGGGCTGAGCGCGGGGACGGTCAGCGCACGGTGCCCTCGGCGACGCGGAGCGTGCGGGCCGTGAGGCGTGCGGCGAAGGCCTCGTCGTGGGTGACGAGCACGAGGGCGCCGGGGTAGGCGGCGAGGGCGTCTTCGAGGCGCTCGATGCTGGGCAGGTCGAGGTGATTGGTGGGCTCGTCGAGCACGAGGGCCCAGGCGTGGCGGCCGAGGCCGAGCGCGAGTGCCAGCTTGCGGGCCTCGCCGGGGGACAGCCGCGCGGCGTCGTCGGGGTGGCGCAGCACGAGGCGCGCGGGGTCGCTGCCGAGCGCCGCGAAGAGCGAGAGCACCCGGCCGCGGCTCTCGGGGTCGAGCGCGCGCAGCGTCGCGGCGAGGGCGCGGAGGTCGGCGGGGGAGAGTTCTTGCGGGAGGTAGAGCAGGCGGTCGGGGTCGCGGGCGCTGGCGAGCAGGGCGCGCACGAGGGTGGTCTTGCCGGCGCCGTTGTCGCCCGCAACGCGCACGCGGTCGTCGCGTGACACCGTCACGCGCACGTCGACGAGGATCGCCTCACCGCCCGCCGCGAGCACGGCTTCGTCGAGGTGGAGCAGCACCGCGGAGGGGGCGCGGGTGAAGGCCGCGAAGACCTTCGCGCCGAGGGTCTTGTCTCGGGTGAAGGTGGGCACGGCCTGCTCGGCGCGGGCGAGCTCGGCGCGCACGACGCCCACCGCGCGGCCTGCGCGGGTCTCGGCCCAGCCGGCGGTGACCTTGGCGCCCATGGAGCGGGCGTCGTGGTCGCGCGGGTTCTTCATGCACCCACCCATGCTGCGCGCGCGGTCGGCCGACTCGTGCTCGCGGCGCGTCTCGGCGAGGCGGGCGGAGACGGCGCGGACCCGGTCCCTGGCGTGGTGGTGGGCCTGCTCGCGGGCGCGCGCCTCGGACTGCCACAGCGCGGCCGCGGCGCGGTAGGCGCCGGGGTACGCCGTGACGCGGGCGTCGTGCACGCGCAGGATGGCGGCGGGCAGTTCGTCGAGTAGCGCGCGGTCGTGCGAGACGACCACGCCGACGCCGCGGAAGCGCCGCAGCGCACCAACGAGGAGGGCGCGTCCGGCGGCGTCGAGGTGGTTGGTGGGCTCGTCGAGGAGGAGCACGTCGGGCTCGCGCGCGAGGGCCTCGCCGATCTGCCAACGCTTGCGCTCGCCGGGGGAGAGGGTGGCCCAGCGCCCGACGGGGGCGTCGTCGAGGCGGAGGCGGCCGCGCAGCGAGGCGGCGATCCCGCCGGGGTCGTCGGCGAAGTCGCGCACGGCGGGGGTAGGGTCGGGCGCCTCCTGCGCGCAGAGCACGAGGGCGGCCCCGGCGGGCTCGCGGCGCACGGCGCCCTCGGTGGGCGCGAGCTCGCCCGCGAGGAGCCGGAGCAGGGTGGTCTTGCCGGCGCCGTTGGCGCCGACGAGTCCGTACCAGCCGGGCACGAGCCGCAGGTCGACGCGGGAGAGAACGGGGGCGGACGCGGCGCGGGTGAGACCGACGCCGCGCGCTTCGAGCGCGAGGGGGCGTGACGTCATGGGGACCTCCGAAGGCGTTGACGGGCTGCGATCAGCGCATGCGCGCGGGGCCGGCGCGGCGGCGCGCGCGGCGGGCGATGCGGCGGATTGGAGGCGTCAGCGGGAGGTCATAGGGGTCGACGCGGGGGGCGCCGACGGCGGGCACCGTAGCACCGCCGCGAGGGGAACCCAGGTGGGAACACGCGCGACGGCCCACGCCCGCAGTCACGGGCCTCGCCCGAAGGGGAGCACCCGCCCGGCCGAACCCGGCGACCGCCGTCGTCGGTGTCCGCCCCTCTCTTCCCGTGCGCCGGCGCCCTATCGCGCCCGCTCGACCCGCCGGCGTCGCGAGGCCACCAGCAGCACCGCCACCACAGCCCAGCCCGCCAGCGCGAGCGCCAGCGAGGCGCGCAGCCACGGCGTCTCGTAGCGCAGCGCCAGCCGGTGCGTCCCCGGGCCGAGGGCCACGCCGCGCATCAGCCCGTTGACCGGCAGCACGCGCCCCTCGCGGCCGTCGACGGTGACCCGCCAGCCCGGCGCGTACTGCTCGACGAAGACCGCCACCGCGGCGCGCGCGGCGTCGCAGCGGGCGTCGATCTCGCCGTCGCCGTAGCGCGTGATCTCGCACCCGCCCGGACCCTCGACGGGAACCTCCTCGCGCGCGCCCACCCCGGCGTCGGGGCGCAGCATCACGGTGCGGCCGTCGAGCAGGTCGCCCGCGACGAGGCGCTCGCGCGCGCGGGCGTCGTCGACGAGGCGCACCCGGTCGGCGAGGTACGCCCGCGGCAGCGGCCGCTCGACGGCGTAGAGGGTCGCGCCCCCGCCCGCG
>JAQBQI010000559.1 GCA_028287085.1 Myxococcaceae bacterium | reverse complement strand
GCCGCGCGCGTCAGCCGCCGCCGGGGCCGAGCAGCCCGCCGCCGCCGGGGCGACCGCGGCCGCCGTCGACGCCCTTGTGCAGCACGAGGCTCTTGCCCGCCTGGTGCCCCTCGGCGTGGGCCGCGGTGCGCGTCACGGCCGAGCGGCTGATCGAGCGGATGCGCGGATACCGCCGGTGGTAATAGTCGTCGAGCGCGGGGTCGCCGGCCCAGACGAGCCCGGTCTCCTTCTGGCCCTTCCGCTCGGCGCGCAGCTTCTCGAGGAAGCCCATCATCACGCCCGTGCGGAAGGCCCGCCGGTCGCGGTCGCCGGTGATGCGCTGCTCGCGCTTGTGGAGCGTCCAGCGCGCGTCGGCGGTGTGGTCGAGGAAGGAGTGCACGTACTCCGCCATGGAGACGTTCTCGGGGGTGCCGACCACCTCGAGCACCGAGCCCCCGCGGCCCTCGCGCACCCGCCACACGTTGACCCAGATGCACTGCACGAAGAAGTGCTCCGACAGGATCGCCGCGAGGTAGCGCGACGACTCCTCGACCCGCCCGCTGGGCTCGCCGAGGTGCTTGTAGCTGTAGCCCCGCGCGGCCTTCGCCCGCACCGCGTCGAGGTTGTACTTGAGCATGAGCTTCTGCGCGGTGTTCATCGCGGTCTGCGCCTCGTGCTCGTTGGGGCTGTTGGCGAGCGCGAGCAGCTTGGCGATCTTGTCGAGGGCCGACGCGGTGGCGGCGTCGGGGCCGCCCGTGGACTCGGGCACGCCCGTCGCGCCGCCGTCGATGCCGCGGTCGGCGCACACCCGCTGAAACACCGGGCCGTGCGCGGTCTCGTCGCGCACCCCGATGACCTCGTCGACGAACTGGTGGGCCATCTCGTGCTTGAGCACCTCCTGCACGACGCCCCACGGGTGCGCGAGCAGGAAGGCCCGCGACACCTCGATGGCGCGCTCGGTGCGCATCCACCGCGCGAGGAAGCCCGAGGCCTCCGAGAGCCGCAGCCCCGGCGGGCGCATGCGGTCTTGAAAGAGGGCGTAGTTGAGGTTGCGCCAGTCGTCGGAGAGGGCGCGCACGGCGGCGGCGGCGAGGTCGGCGGAGAGGGCTTCGAGCTTGGGGTCCATCGCGGCGGACGAAGAGAGCACACGCCCCCCCGAGCGGCCAGTTGGCGCCACCGCCCGGGCGGGGATAGTGTCCGCGCCCCGATGACGCACGACGCGATTTCTCAGCCCGCCGAGTGGGCCCCGCACGACGCCGTCTGGCTCGCCTGGCCGAGCCACGAAGAACTCTGGAAGCTCAGCCTCGCCGACGCGCGCCGCGCCGTCGCCGCGCTGGCCCGCGCCATCGCCCGCGACGGCGGCGAGCGCCTGGAGGTGCTCGCGCCCGACGCCGTCGAGGAGACCGTCGCCCGCGCCGCGCTCGAGGGCCTCGACGCGCGCTTCCACCAGATCCCCTTCGGCGACATCTGGGTGCGCGACACGGCGCCCGTCTTCATGCTCGACGCCGCCGGCGCGGTCGTCGCCGCGCGCTTCGACTTCAACGGCTGGGGCGGCAAGTACCAGCTGCGCCACGACGACACCGTCGGCGACGGCATCGCGCGGGCGTCGGGCTTCCGCACGGTCAAGCACAACCTGGTGCTGGAGGGCGGCAGCATCGAGGTCGACGGCGAGGGCACCGTGCTCTCGTCGCGCCAGTGCCTGCTCAACCCCAACCGCAACCCCGGCCTGGACGAGGCCGCGATCACCCGCGCGGTGCTCGGCGCCTTCGGCGGCGAGAAGCTGCTCTGGGTCACCGACGGCCTCATCAACGACCACACCGACGGGCACATCGACACCATCGCGCGCTTCGTCGCGCCGGGCGTCGTCGCGCTGATGGAGCCCTCCGGCGGCGACGACCCCAACCGCGAGATCCTCCTCCGTCTGCGCGCCGAGCTCACCGGGCAGCGCGACGCCCACGGCCGACCCCTCGAGCTCGTCTTCGTGCCGTCGCCCGGCCGGGTCGAGACCGACGACGGCGAGGTCATGCCCGCGAGCCACCTCAACTTCTACATCGGCAACCGCGCCGTGGTGGTGCCCACCTACCAGACGGCCTACGACGACGCCGCGGTGCGCGCCGTCGAGCGCCTCTTCCCGGGCCGCCGCGTCGAGGGCATCGACGCGCTCGCCATCCTCGAAGGCGGCGGCGCCTTCCACTGCATCAGCCAGCAGCAGCCCAGCCGCCGGGGGCACTCGTGAGCACCACCGTCGCCGTGATCCAGTGCCCCCTCGGGGACGACCGCGACACCAACGTCGCCCGCGTCGTCGACCACGTCCGCGCCGCCGCCGCGCGGGGCGCCAACGTGATCCTTCCCCCCGAGCTCTTCGAGGGGCCGTACTTCTGCCGCGTCGAGGACGAGCGCGAGCTGCTGCGCGCGATGCCCTTCGAGAACAACCCCACCATCGCCCGCTTCGCCGACCTCGCGCGCGAGCTCGGGGTGGTGATCCCGGTGTCCTTCTTCGAGCGGGCGGGGCAGGCCTACTACAACAGCCTCGCGATGGTCGACGCCGACGGCACGGTGATGGGCCTGTACCGCAAGAGCCACATCCCCGACGGCCCCGGCTACGAGGAGAAGTTCTACTTCCGCCCCGGCGACACCGGCTTCAAGGTCTGGAACACCCGCCACGGCGCCCTCGGCGTCGGCATCTGCTGGGACCAGTGGTACCCCGAGTGCGCCCGCGCGATGATGCTGCTGGGCGCCGAACTCCTGCTCTACCCGACCGCCATCGGCAGCGAGCCGCACGACCCCAACCTCGACACGCGCGACCCGTGGCAGCGCGCGATGATCGGCCACGCCGTCTCCAACGTGGTGCCCGTGTGCGGCGCCAACCGCGTCGGCACCGAGGACGGCCAGGTCTTCTACGGCAGCTCCTTCTGCGCCGACCACCGCGGCGACAAGGTGGCCGAGCTGTCGCGCACCGAGGAGGGCGCCGCCGTCGCCACCTTCGACCTCGCGTTCTCGCGGCGCATGCGCGGCGCGTGGGGCTTCTTCCGCGACCGCCGCGCCGACCTCTACGACGTGCTCCTCACCGCGGACGGGCGTCGGCCGGTCAAGCCATGACATCGCGCGCGTTCGCCGCGCCCCACGCACTCAAGCCCGGCGACGCGGTCGCGATCCTCGCGCCCAGCGGACCGGTCGACCCCGCCGAGCTCGACGCCGGCGTGGCCTGGTACGGCCGGCGCTACCGCGTCGAGCTCGGCGCCTCCACCCGCAGCCGCGCGGGCTTCCTCGCCGGCGACGACGACGCGCGCGCCGCCGACGTCGCCGCGGCGCTGCACGACCCGTCGATCCGCGCGGTGCTGCCCGCGCGCGGCGGCTACGGGCTCACCCGCCTGCTCGACCGCCACGCGCCGGCGTGGATCGACCAGCTGCGCCGCGATCCGAAGCTCCTCGTCGGCTTCAGCGACGTGACGGCGCTGCACGCGGTGTGGGCGCGGGCCGGGGTGCGCTCCGTCCACGGCGCGATGCCGCTCGCGCTGGGCCGCCGCGGCGGCGACGACGAGCTGCTCGCGGTGCTCGAGGGCGCCACCCCCCCCGCGTGGACGGGCCTCGCCACCTGGATCGGCGGCGACGACGTCACGGGCCTCGCGCTCGGCGGCAACCTGGCGCTGCTCGCGGCGCTCCAGGGCACGGTCCACGCCGTCGACCTCGCCGACCGGGTGCTCTTCCTCGAAGACGTCGGCGAGGCGCCCTACCGGGTCGACCGCATGCTGACCACGCTGCGCTCGACGGGCTCGCTCGACGGCCTGCGCGCGGTGGTGCTGGGGGAGTTCAGCCGCTGCGAGCCGGGCCGCGACGGGGTCACGGTCGAGGCCGTGCTGCGCGAGCGGCTGGGCGCGCTGGGGGTTCCGGTGCTGGCGGGCGCGCCCTTCGGCCACGGCGACCACCACCGCCCGTGGGTGCAGGGCGGCGCGGTGACGGTGCGCGCGGGCGGCGCGGTGGTCTTTCTCGAGGGCGTCGCGTGAAGCGCCTCGGCGTCGACCTCGGGGCGAAGCGCATCGGCGTCGCGGTGCACTCGGAGGAGGGCGTGCCGGCGCGCCCGCTCGAGACCGTGACGCTCAGCGAGCCCAATCAGGCGGTGAACGCGATCACCGCGGTGGTGAGGCGCGAGGCGGCCGAAGAGGTGGTCGTCGGGCTGCCGCTGAACATGGACGGCAGCGAGGGGATGAAGGCCCGCGCGGCGCGCAGCTTCGCGGCGCTGCTGGGGCGCAAGGCGAAGGTGCCGGTGATCCTCTGGGACGAGCGCCTGAGCACGGTGCAGGCGCAGCGCGCGCGCACCGCCTCGGGCCGCAAGGGGAGGGAGGGCATCGACGCCGAGGTCGCGGCGATCCTGCTACAGGCCTACCTCGACTCGAAGGCGGGAGCGGGCGCGTGGCCGGACGACCCCGACCAGTAACGAAGGCGCCCCCGAAGGGGCCCGCGAAGCCGCCGTCGAAGCCCGTGTCGCGGGCGTCGCGCCGGGCCCGCGCGCGCGCCGCTCCCCCGCGTCGCCCGCTCTGGATCGCCCTCGGCCTGCTCGCGCTCGTCGCCCTCGGCTGCGCGCTCGGCGTGGCCGTCTACCTCCGCACGCCGCACCGCGGCCGCGGCCGCCCGGTGCGCGTCACCATCGACGAGCACGCCGACGCCGCCGCCGTCACGCGCGCCCTCTGGAGCGCCGGCACGATCCACCACCCGTGGCTCTTCCACCTGCTCGTCGCGGTCACCGGCGCGGCCGACTCGGCCCACCGCGGCACCGTCGCCGTGCGCGACGACCTCACGCCCTACGCCCTCCTCCGCACGCTGCTGCGCGGCGCCGCGGGCGTCGTGCGCGTGACCATCCCCGAGGGCTACACCCGCTTCGACATCGCGCGCCGCCTCGACGCCGCCGGCGTCTGCCCCGCGGCGGACTTCCTGGCGCGCACCGAGGAGCCCGCCGCGCTGCGCCGCTGGGGCGTCGCGGGATCGCTCGAGGGCTACCTCTTCCCCGACACCTACGACCTGCCGCCCGACTCGCCCGCCGAGCGCGTGGTCGACCGCATGGTCACCGAGTTCGCGCGCCGCTACCGCGCCCTCAAGGCGCAGCACCCCGACGCCATCACCCGCGCCGCCGCCCTGGCCGGCGCGTCGCCCGCTGTCGCCGCCGGGCCCGACGCCTTCGACGCCGCCGACCGCTTCGTCGTGACGCTGGCCTCGCTGGTCGAGCGCGAGACCGGCTCGCCCGACGACCGCGCCCACGTCGCCGCGGTCTTCTGGAACCGCCTGCGCCTCCCCGACTTCCGCCCGCGCCTGCTCCAGAGCGACCCCACCGTGACCTACGGCTGCGCGGCGATGGCCGCGCGGGGCACCGCCCTGCCCGCCTGCGACGGCGGCGACGGCGGCCTGCGTCGCACCATCACGGGCGCGATGCTCAACGACCGCGCGAACCCCTTCAACACCTACCAGCACGAGGGCCTGCCGCCCGGCCCCATCGCCAACCCCGGCGCGCGCGCCCTCGCCGCGGTGCTCTCACCCACCGGCGACCAGGACCTCTACTTCGTGGCGATGGGGGACGGCCGCTCGGCCTTCGCGCCGACGCTGGAGGAGCACCGCCGCAACGTGCAGCGCTACCTCCACCGCGGCGACGCGGGCGTCAGCCCTTGAAGCCGTACTCGGCCTGCAGCAGCTTCGCGATGGTCTGCAGCTGCATGTTCGACGTGCCCTCGTAGATCTTCCCGATCTTGGCGTCGCGGAAGAACTTCTCGAGGGGGTAGTCCTTGGTGAAGCCGACGCCGCCGACGAACTCGACGCACAGCGACGCGACGCGCTCGGCCACCTCGCTCGCGTGCAGCTTCGCCATGGCGGCTTCCTTGATGAAGGGCTGGCCGGCGTCCTTGAGGCGGGCGGCGTTGTAGACCATCAGCCGGGCGCTCTCGATCTCCACCGCGCAGCGCGCGTACTGGAACTGCACCCCCTGGAAGTTGCCGATCACCTGCCCGAACTGCTTGCGCTCGTGGATGTAGCGCATGGCGTAGTCGAAGGCCCCCTGGGCGAGCCCGAGCATCTGCGCGCCGATGCCGATGCGCCCCTCGTTGAGCGTCTCGATGGCGATCTTGTAGCCCTTGCCCACCTCGCCGAGCACGTTGCCGAGCGGAACCTCGCAGTCCTCCAGGATGAGCTCGCAGGTCGACGAGGCGCGGATGCCCAGCTTGTCTTCCTTCTTGCCCACCGAGAAGCCCGGGAAGTCGCGCTCGACCAGGAAGGCCGTGATGCCCTTGTAGCCCTTCGACGGGTCGACGTTGGCGAACACGATGAAGAGCGACGACTCGTTGGCGTTGGTGATCCAGAGCTTGCGGCCGTTGAGCACCCACCGGTCGCCCTTCTTCTCGGCGCGCGCGGCGAGGGCGAAGGCGTCGCTCCCGGAGCCCGCCTCGCTGAGGGCGTACGAGCCGACCCACTCGCGCGCGAGCTTCGGGAGGTAGCGCTGCTTCTGGTCTTCATTGGCCCAGCGGATGACCGCGTTGGCGACCAGGGTGTTCTGCACGTCGACGAGCACCGAGACGCTGGGGTCGACGGTGGCGAAGCCCTCGACGGCGAGCGCGGCGTTGAAGAAGCTCGACCCGGCGCCGCCGTACTGCTCGGGGATCTCGACGCCCATCACCCCGAGGTCGAAGAGGTCGGGCAGCAGGGCCTTGTCGAGGGCGCCGTGCTCGTCCATGGAGGCCACGCGGGGGGCGACGCGGTCGCGGGCGAAGCCGACCACGGCGTCGCGAAACATCTTCTCGTCGGGCGAAAGCTGGGTGAGCGAGGTCATGCGCGGACTCTAGGGCCAACCCCTCGCCGACCTCAACGCCGTCGCGCGTCCCGCGGCGGGCATGGCGCCCACGGCGGTCACCGCGCGGTGACAGAATCCGTCAGCGGAGGGGCGCGGAGTGCCCTTCGCAGGGCCTCGACTTTGGGCGGAAGTGCGGATACTCATCGCGCCGGGGGCGGCACAGAGCGTGCTGTCGGTTGATGTGCCGGACGATGCGCACCGCCCACACCGACCTCGACCGGCGCTGCTTCGAGACCGGGCGGGCGCATCTCCGAAAACGAATCACTGGGGCGCTGGAGGGAACATCATGGGGAATCTGAACGGGACGCACCGGACCACCGCGGGCGCGAGGGGTTTCACGCTGGTCGAGCTGATGATCGTCGTGGTGATCCTCGGGATCCTCGCGGCGGTCGCGATCCCGGCCTTCTCCCGGTACGTGAAGCGCAGCAAGACCACCGAGGCCAGCTCGGGCATCGCGTCGATGTACCGCCTCCAGCTCGCCTATTACGAGAACACCCAGGAGCGCACGAGCAACACCTCGTTCGCGACCTGCACCTCGCTCCCGTCGACCGCGCCCGGGTCGAGCAAGTACCCCGCGAATGTCGCCCTCTGGATGAACGCCTCCGACTGGAACTCCCTCGGCTTCGTGATGGACCGCCCGCACTACTACCAGTACTCGACCGAGGGCTCGAACACGGCGGCGACGGTGCGCGCGGTCGGCGACATCGACGGCGACACCTCCCAGTCGACCTTCGAGCGCGCGGCCGCGCTCAACGCCGGCGAGGTGCAGGGCGCGCGCATCCGCATCGTCAACGAGCTGGAGTGACCGCGCCGTCCTCGGCCACCACGCCCCGCAACCGCTCGACGCCCTCCGCAAATTGATCAGGCCTCGGTAGCAGGCTGAGCACGACGTACCCGTCGCCGGGGATGTCGAAGAAGTACCCCGGGCTCACCAGCACGCCGCGGTCGAGCAGCGCCCGCACCCAGTCGTCGTCGTCGCGGGTCGCGGGCAGCCGCAGCACCGCGCTCCAGCCGCCCTCGACGGGCAGCAGCGTCACGGGGCTCTCGCCCGCGAAGGCGCGCGCGAGCGCCGCGAGGTTGGCCGCGACCCGCTCGCGCACCGGGCGCTGGAGGGCCTCGCGGTGGCGCAGCCAGGCGGGCGCCGCGCGCAGCACCGGCGCGCCCACCGAGAGGTAGCTGTCGGCCACGTGCTCGAGCCGGCGCAGGGCCTCGTCGCGCGCGGCGGGCGGTCCGCCGACGTGCACCCAGCCGAGCTTCATCTGCGGCAGCGCGAGCGTCTTGCTCAGGCCGCTCAGGGTGAAGGTGAGCACCTCGTCGCAGCCGACGAAGCTCGGCGCCCGCCGCGCGTCGTCGCGGTGCGGGTACTCGAGGAACACCTCGTCGACGACGAGCGCGAGCCCCCGCCGGCGGCAGCGCTCGACGAGGGCGTCGCGCAGGTCGAGGGTGACGTAGGCGCCCGAGGGGTTGTTGGGGTGCACGAGCGCGATGGCCCGGACGCGCGGGGTGAGGGCGGCGTCGAGGGCGTCGAGGTCGAGCTCCCAGCGGCCGTGCCAGGTCGAGGCCACCCCGACGAGCGCGACGCCCTCGAGGCGCGCGAGGTCATCGAGCAGGGGGTAGCTCGGGTGCGCGACGGCGACGGCGTCGCCCGGGTCGCAGAGCAGCTTGAACAGCCAGCCGTAGGCCTCGCTGGTGCTGGCGGCGAGGCGCAGGTGGGCGGGCTCGACGCGGTGGCCGAGGGAGGCGTAGTGCGCGGCGACCGCGGCGCGCGCCGCGAGCGGGCCGGCCGGGTCGGGGTCGTAGCGGACGACGCCCGGGTCGGCGAGCGCCGCGACGAGCTCGGGCGCGAGCGGCGGGAGGTCGACCTCGGTGGGGTTGGCGGCGGTGAGGTCGATGAGGCCGGGGAGCGCGCGCCGGGCTGCGATGGCGACGCTCAAGGGCGACGGCGGGGTGATCCAGGCGGTGCGGTCAGAGAACATCGGCCGCCCTCATCAGCGCGGCGGACTCCTCCGGGGAGAAGACGGTGCACGCCATGCCACCCGACAGCTCGAAGCCCGCGTCGCCCCCGCGGCGCACCTGCACCTCGAGCATCCAGTGGGCCCAGGGTTCGGACCAGCGCGCCCGCGCGGGCTGGCGCAGCAGCAGGTTGTAGTCGGCGTCGCCGGAGACTCGGCGAACGCGGCGGAGCGTGTCGCGCAGCGTCGCCGCGAGGGGGGCGAGCAGCGCGTCGGGCGTCGCGCCGAAGTGGGCGACCGGGGCGCGCGGGACGATCCAGGTCTCGTGCGAGCGGGCGGAGGCCCACGGGCAGAGGGCGGCGAAGTGCTCGTCGGCGGAGATCACGCGCTCGCCCGCGGCGAGCTCGGCCTCGACGAGCCAGCGCACGAGCGACGCGCCGCGGCGGCGGTGGTGCTTCGCCGCGACCGCGTCGCGCCGGCGCACCCCGGGCGGCACCACCGGACAGCTGAGCACCTGCGAGTGCGGGTGGCGCAGCGAGGCGCCGGCGCGGGGCCCGCGGTTCTTGAAGAGCAGCACCGCGGCGGCGTCGGGGCGCGCGGCCATCGCGCGGTGCCGCGCGCGGTGCAGGTCGAGCACCACGGCGAGCTCGTCGACGGAGAGGTCGGAGAGGTCGGCGTCGTGCCGGGTGGTCTCGACGATGACCTCGTGGGCCCCCACCGCGGGGCGCTCGCGGAAGGCCCCCTCGCGGGGGCTCGTCGCGCCGGCCGCGGCCCCGTCCATCATGGGGAAGCGGTTGGTGACGGCGCGCGCGACCCAGCGGCCGTCGGCGCCGAGCCGCTCCTCGGTGGGCGGGTCGGCCTCGCCCTCGTGCCCGGGGCAGAAGGGGCACTGGCTCGCGTCGCGCAGCGTGTCGAGCCGGCTGGTCATGTCGCGGGGAGTGTCGCGGCGGTGGGCGGCGAGCAGGCACCAGCGCGCGGTGAGCGCGTCCCAGCGGAGGGTGGGCGTCGGGGCGTTGGGTGGGGTGGGCACCGTGGCGATCACCCGCTACCGCAGGACGGCGCCGCGGCGCAACGCGCGCGTCGCCGCCGGGGGGGCGGCGCGTAGCCGTCGCGCTGGCGCGGAGAGGTCTGTTATGGTGCCCCGACGACCCGCAGCCAACGGTCGCGAACCCTGGAGCGTCCGATGCCGAAGTTCCAAAAGAAGCACACGCACTACGCCCGCGCCGGGAGGCCCCGGGAGAGCCTCATTCCGCCCGCGCCCGAGGCCGCCGAGGCGCTCCTCGAGGTCATGACCATCGCGGCCTGCGTCGACGGCAAGATGGAGTCCGAGGAGAGCCACCAGCTCTGCGAGCAGATCCGCGCGACGCCGGGCTTCACGCACCTCGACAACCACGCGCTCGCCCGCACCGTCGAGGGCTTCGTGCTGCGCATCGCGGCCGAGGGCATCCCCGCCCGGGTGCGCGCCATCGCCAAGGCCATCGGCGACGACATCGAGGCGCGCGAAGAGGCCTTCGCCCTCGCCACCCTCTTCGTCCTCTTCGACGGCGAGGTGGGCGACGAGGAGCAGGAGTTCCTCGAAGAGCTGCAGAAGGGCCTCCACCTCTCCGACGACCGCGCGAGCCACATCTCCTCGCTGCTCGCCGAAGCCGACTGACACCCCGGGTACGCACCCGCCGCTTCGCGGTGCGTCGTCGGCTGCACTGCCGCGGCGCGCCATCCGGGCTCTCACGCGGCGCGTCGTTGCACTGCGCGCAAAGCCGCCGGAGAGTGGTGTTTCGAGTGCGCGCCGTTCAACGTCGGCGCGCGTCGACGCCCCGTCGGGGATCTAGCGTCGCGGCCCGAGAACGCCAAGTGCAGTGGGTGTCACCATGAACCAAGAGTGCCCGATGACCGTGGTCCGCACCGCCCGACTCGAGCTGGTGCCCATCACGCTGAGCCTGGTGGAGGCCGTCATGGCCGACCGCTGCGAGGACGTCGAGGCGATCGCGGGCGCGAGGTTTCCGGGCAAGTGGCCGGGAAGGGCGCTCATCGAGCGCGCCTTCAGCGCCTCGGTCGAGCGCATCCGGGCCGACCCCACGCTGCGCCTCTGGGGCGACCGGCTGATGATCGCCACCGGCGCGGGCGGCGAGCGCATCATCGTCGGCAGCGTCGTCTTCCACGGCGCGCCCGACGACGACGGCGTGGTCGAGATCGCCTACGGGGTCGAGCCCAGCTCGCAGGGCCTGGGCTACGGCGTCGAGGCCACCTGCGCGATGGTCGAGTGGGCCCTCGAGCAGCCGGGCGTGCGCGCCGTCACGGCGTCGACCTTCCCGTGGCACACCTCGTCGGTGAAGATCATCCGCCACGCGGGCATGGTGCACTGCGGCTGGCGCGAGCACGACCTCCTGGGCGACCTCGAGGTCTTCGAGCGACGGCGCATCGAGGCCCCCATCTTCGTCGGCGCCAGCACCCGCGACGCCGTCGTGCGCGCCGTCTCGCGGTAGCGCTCAGTCGCTCCAGCGGGGGTACGGCGCGCGCGGCGACGAGGGCGGCGACGAGGTGGTGACCGTGACCACCGGGGTGCGCGGCGCGGCGTGCCGGTGCGACCGATGGCGCGACCGGTGCGCGGCCACGGGCGTGGCGATCGGTGCGGGCTCGGGTTCGACGAAGGCGACCGGCGCGCGCTCGGACTCCAGCACCGGCGCGGCGGCCGCGGCC
>JAQBQI010000551.1 GCA_028287085.1 Myxococcaceae bacterium | reverse complement strand
GCTGGAGACCCCCGGCCCGCCGAGCCGCGCGGCGGCGGTCGAGGCGGTGCGCGACCGGCTGCGCGCGGCGGTGCGGCGCGTGATGGTGGCCGACGTTCCCGTGGCGGTGCTGCTCTCGGGCGGCATCGACTCGTCGTCGAACGTGGCGCTGCTGTCCGAGCAGCGCTGGACGAACATCAACACCTTCAGCGTGGTCTTCGGCGCGGCCGACGCGGCCTTCAGCGAGGCGCCCTTCTCGCGGCTGGTGGCCGAGCGCTTCGGCACGGTGCACAAGCAGGTCGAGGTGAGCGTCGACGACGCGCGCGCGCTCGTGGCCCGCGCCGTCGACGCGATGGACCAGCCGAGCCTCGACGGCGTGAACACCTACCTGGTCTGCGACGCGATCCGCCGCGCGGGCATCAAGGTGGCGGTGTCGGGCCAGGGGGCCGACGAGCTCTTCCTGGGCTACCAGCAGCGGCGGATGTTCGGGGGTCTGCTCGCGGCCAGCAGCGCCACGCCCGCGCTGGCGAAGCGGGCCCTCGGGGCGCTGCGCGGGCGCTGGCCGGTGCCGGTCGACCACGCGGCCGAGAAGGTGCTGGCGGCGATCGGCGCGGGCGACCCGGTGGCGGGCGCGTACCTGGCGCAGCACTCGGTCTTCGCGCACCCGGCGCTCGAGCGGCTGCGCGGCGGTCGGCGCCCCGAGCCCACGCGCTTCGTCGACGCGGTCGGCGGGCGCACTGCCCTCGACCGGCTGTCGCGGCTCGAGCTCGGGCACTACCTGAAGAACACGCTGCTGCGCGACGGCGACCAGATGAGCATGGCCCACGCGCTCGAGATGCGGGCGCCCTTCCTCGACGCCGACCTGGTCGAGCAGGTGGTGGCGATCGACCCGGCGTGGAAGCTCGACCCGGCGCGCAACAAGCCGCTGCTGCTCGACGCGGTGGGCCCGGCCCTGCCGCGCGAGGTGTGGGACCGCCCGAAGCGCGGCTTCGGCCTCCCCTACGACCGCTGGCTGCGCGAGGGCCTCGACCTGGGCGCGCCCGAGGGCCCCGAGGTGGGCCTCGACCCGGCGGCGGTGCGGGGCGTGCGCGAGCGCTTCGCCGCGGGCACCAACTACGCCCGCTACTGGTCGCTGGTGGTGCTCTCGCGCTGGGCGCGCCGCGAGCGCATGGGAACGTCGTACCTGGGCGGCTGAGCCGCATCCGCTGAGGGAGAGCGCATGAGCGAGTCGAGTCCGGTGGTGTTCGTGGCGGGGGCTCGGCCCAACTTCATGAAGGTCGCGCCGATGCTGCGGGCGATGACCGCGGCGGCGCCGCCCTTCGCGCGGGTGCTGGTGCACACGGGCCAGCACTACGACGCGGCGATGAGCGACGTGTTCTTCCGCGAGCTGGGCATGCCCGCGCCCGACGTGCACCTCAACGCGGGCTCCGGGTCGCACGGCGCGCAGACCGCGCGGGTGCTGGCGTCCTTCGAGGAGTACCTGCTGGGCTGCGCCGACCGCCCGCGCGGCGTCGTGGTGGTGGGCGACGTCAACAGCACGATGGCCTGCGCGCTCGCGGCGGTGAAGCTCGGCGTCCCGGTGGCGCACGTCGAGGCGGGCCTGCGCTCCTTCGACCGCGCGATGCCCGAGGAGATCAACCGCCTGGTCACCGACGCCATCTGCGACCTGCTGCTCACCAGCGAGCGCGCGGGCGACGCCAACCTCGCGCGCGAGGGCATCCCCGCCGGGCGCGTGCGCTTCGTGGGCAACGTGATGATCGACACGCTGGTGCACCAGCTCCCCGCGGCGCGCGCGCTGGGCGTGCCCGCGGCGATGGGCCTGGGTCCTCAGGGCTACGCGCTGGTGACGCTGCACCGGCCGTCGAACGTCGACGACCCCGCGCGCCTCGCCGAGCTCGTCGGGCTGCTCGAGCGCGTGGCCGCGCGGCGGGCGGTGGTGTTCCCGGCGCACCCGCGCACCCGCGAGCGGCTCGAGCGCTTCGGGCTGCTCGACCGCCTGCGCGCCAACGCCGCCGTCCACCTGCGCGAGCCCCTCGGGTACCGCGAGAACCTCGGCCTGATGGCCGACGCCGCCCTGGTGCTGACCGACTCGGGCGGCATCCAGGAGGAGACGACGGCGCTCGGGGTCCCGTGCCTTACCTTGCGGAGTAACACCGAGCGCCCGGCGACGGTGACCGAGGGCACCAACACGCTGGTCGGCGACGACCTCGAGGCCGCGTGGGCGGAAGTCGTGACGGTGCTCGAGGGTCGCTACAAGCGGGGCGCGACGGTCGAGGGCTGGGACGGCCACGCCGCCGAGCGGGTGGCGCAGGTGCTGCTCGACGCGTGGCGCTGATCGACGCCGCCACGCTGGCCGAGAAGCTGGCGGAGCCGCGCGCGCTGACGGCGGTCGGGGCGTCGCTCGTCGCGGCGCCGGCGCCCGGCTCGACGACGGCATGGCTGGCGTGGTGGTCGGGCGCCGACGACGAGCTCGCGGAGGTCGTCGCGCAGGCGAGAGACTGGGGTGCGGCGCGCCTCGTCGCCGGCGGACCGCCCGGCAACTACGTCGAGAGCGGCGTCGACGCGGGCGACGCGGCGCGCGTCGCGGCGCTGCGCGCGGCGGGCTTCGCCACGACGGGGGAGCACCTCGACCTGCGGGTGTGCACCGAGGTCGCGCCGGTCACCGTGGCGGGTGTGAGCGTCGCGCGCTGCGCCGAGAATCTCGACGCGGTCGCCGCCGCCTTCGGCGCGGGCTGGGCCTGGGAGGCCGCTCGGGCGCGCGGACACGGCGGCCTCTTCGCGGCGCACGCCGACGAGGGCGCGTGGCTCGGATTCGGAGCGCACTCGGGCAACCTCGCCCACCGCGGAACCTTCGGTCCGATCGGCGTGCTCCCCGCGGCGCGCGGGCGCGGGGTGGGGGCGGCGCTGGCGACCGCGGTCTTCGCCGACCTGCGCGCGCGCGGCTTCGCCGAGGCGACGGTGCCGTGGGTGGCCGAGGCGACGGCGGCCTTCTACGCGGGTCTGGTCACGATCGCCGCGCGCACCCGCCGGCTGACGATGGCGCTGCGGCTCAGTACGGGTTCGTGAGGTGATCGCCGGGGGTCGCGGGCCGCGGACGGCGCCGGGGCGCGGGCGGTCGCGCGGCGACGACCGCGGGC
>JAQBQI010000516.1 GCA_028287085.1 Myxococcaceae bacterium | reverse complement strand
GCGGAGCCCGACGCTGCCGGGGAGCCCGACGCGCCGGCGTGCGCGTCGGACGACGAGTGCCCCGGCGGGCAGCGCTGCAACGGGCTCCATCGGTGCGCCGCGCCTTGCGCGGCCGGCATGCCCCGCTGCGCCGACCTCCGCAGCCGCGCGGTCTGTCAGCCCGACGGGGTCACCGTGCTGGCGACGCGCTGTCCCGATCGCGCCTTCGCGCAGGGCTTCTGTGCGAGCGATCGCTGCGCCATCGAGTGCGCCCCGGGGCACTTCGACTGCGACGACGACCCCACCACCGGCTGCGAGGCCGGCGCCGCGTGCCCGAGCATCCTGCTCACCGGCTTCGGCGGCAGCACGGGCTACGGGCCCGACGCCCAGTGCATGCACCCGAGCGACAACGACTCCTACGCCGGCCCCGGCGCGCGCGAGGGCGACGCGCCCGTGGCCGTCGACCTGCGCCCGGCCTTCCCCGAGGGGCTCCGCTTCTTCGGGCGCACCCACCGGCGATTCTTTCTCAACACCAACGGCAACATCACCTTCGACGGCGCGGTCGGTCGCCCGGAGGCGGTGGCCTTCCCCGTCGCCGATCAAGCGATGGTCGCGCCGTGGTGGGCCGACGTCGACACCCGCGGCGGGGGGCAGCCCGCGCGCAACAACATCTGCTTCGCCCTGCAGCCCCACCGACTCGTCGTCACGTGGGACCGCGTGCGCGCCCACGACCGCCGCGACGACGGCGCGAACAGCTTCCAGCTCGTGTTGAGCATCGACCCCGATGGGTGCGCCGACGTCGACGTCGTCTTTCGCTACGCGCGCTGCGAGTGGAGCAGCACCGGCGCGCCCGGCAGCGTCGACGCCCAGGCCGGCTTCGACGCGGGCAACCGCAGGAACTACGTCTCCATGCCGATGTCGCGCTCGCCCGCCATCGTCGACCTCTGCCGCACCACCAACGTGCCGGGCGGGGCGCCGGGGCTGTTCCGCTTCCAGCTCCGCAGCAGCGGCTGCTGGGGCAACATCTGACGGCGGCCCGGCGGAGCGCGCGGTCCCCCGCGCACCGCCGGCGGCAACGGAACCTCCCTGCTCCAACGGGTGCTGGGCCCGGGCGGCCTTCAACCGCGTCGCCCGCGAGGTCGCGTACCCGTGAAGGCGCACGTGGTGACCCGCGGGGCGTGTCGATACACTCCGCGGCGATGAAAGGTTCGGAGTTCGACGAGGAGCTTTTCTTCCGCGCGGTCGGCAGCGGCGGTGCTCGCGCGCTGCTGATCGGCCGGCGGGCGCTCATCGCGCTCGGCCTCCCGTTGCTCACCCGCGACTACGACTTCTGGGTCCACATCGACGACATCGCGCGATTCAACGAGGCGGCGGCGCCGTTCGAGCTCCTGCCCAACCGGACCCCGGAAGCGGCGCGCTCGTTCGGCAGGTACGTGCTCGAAGGTGACGAGCGCGTCGACGTGCTCGTCGCCCGTCACGTCCCCACCATCGACGGCGTCCAGGTGACCTTCGACGCGCTGTGGAACGACCGCGAAGCCATCGAGGTCGCGCCCGGCGTCCATGTCGCGCGACCCTCCATCGAGGGCCTCATCCTGACGAAGCGCTTCGCCGCGCGGCCGAAGGACGCCGAAGACCTCCGCCAGCTCGAGGTGTTGAGGGCGAGGGGGGTGCGATGACGCCCGACGAGGCGACGATCCGGGCCGTTCGCGCGATGGCGGAGCGGTCGCTCTCGCCGGAGGACTTCGAGGCGTACGTGCGGGCGCCGATGTCCGACGAGGAGCGGGCGTCGATCGTCGAGCTGTACGAGTGGTTCACGCGCCGCTACCCGACGCCGATGCAGCGCCTCGCGGCCTCGCGCCGCCTGCCTCGCTACCTGCCGTGACGGTGCTCCGCGGGCGGGCGACGCGGCGACCTCGCCGGCACGGAGGGTGAGCTCTCCAACGGGTGCGTCCGGCGCACTCGATGATCCGCCGATATCGGGCTGTCGACGCCCGCGCGATGGGTCGAGGTGCAGCGGGACGCTCGGGCCGCGCAGGAGGGTCCAGGTGGAGTTGGAGAAAGCCCCTACGACCCGGGAATTCGGGGTGATGCGGAGGCCGCGTCCGCCGAAGAGGGTGCGCCCGTACGCCGCCGAGATGGCCGCGTCGTCGACCAGCGGAACCCTCAACCAGGCGCACCACGCGACGAAGCCCGCGGCCGTGACGGCGAGGGCGACGCGACTCGCGCTTCACCGCAGCCTCGCCGGGTCGATCACGACGCGCTCGTGGCCGCCGATCACCCGGCGGTCGACGGCGGCGAGGCGGACGGCGCGGACGAAGGCGTCCATGCGTTCGAGGCGGCCGGTGCCGAGCAGCACCACGCGCACGCGGTAACGGCGCAGCGCCGCGACGGCCTCCGCGCTGCCGAGGAAGCCCGCCGCGATGCTCTTGTGCGACGTGTCCGCGAGCGGCGGCGGCGCGCGCCTCCCCGCCGCGAACACCGCGAAGGGATCGTCGCTCGCCACGTACTCGCCCGGCGCGGTCACCGCCCGGAGGTCGCGCACGACCGCGGCCGTCTCCGCCGAGCGCCCCCTCCAGGCGGGCGGGGGTGGCCGCAGTGCGACGGCGACGGCGATCACCGCGAGGCCCGCCAGCACCCGCGCCCGCCGCGGGAGCGAGGGGGCGAGCGCGCGCTCGGCGACGAAGCGCCCGAGGCCCGCGCCCGCGAGCACGGCGGGCGGCACGAGCGTCCACACGTAGTAGTTGTCCCAGAGCGGCTGCCACAGCGCGAAGGTCGCCAGCGTGGCCGCGGACCACAGTCCGACGACCAGCACGCCGTCGCGGCGGCGACGGGTGCGCGCGAGCCAGGCGCCCGAGGCGAGGGCGAGCGCCACGAGGACCGCGTGGGCGCGCAGGTAGCGGGCGAGCAGCGCGACGCTCGACGCGGTGAGCCCGTTGCCCGACAGCCGGACGGCCAGGTTGTAGCGGACCATCCAGCGCAGCATTCCGGCGCGGTCGTAGGGGAGGACGCAGAGCCCCACGAGCGCGAGCACCAGCACCGCGTAGGCGACGAGCACCGCGACGCGTCGCGCGGGGATGCTCGCGCGCTGGACGAGCACGAGCGCGGCGAGCGGCAACGCGGCGCCCGCGACGAGCGGGTGCGTGGCGACCGCGGCGGCGTAGGCGAGGGCGGAGAGGGCCCACCAGCGGGCGCGCGGGTCGCGGGTGAAGCGGTGCAGCGAGAGCAGGGCGAGGGCGGCGAAGGAGAGCGCCGGGAGGTCGGGCATGACGACGGCCGCGCGGGGCACGAGGTCGTCGACGCAGAGCAGCACCGCGAGCACGGCGAGGCCCGCGGGGAGGTCGAAGAGGGCGTCGGCGAGGAGCCCGAGGGAGAGGAAGCCCGCGAGCGTGACGGCGAGCACGGCGAGGCGCGCGGAGGCGACGTCGGGGCGGCCGAGCGCGAAGCCCGCGCGCAGCAACCAGATGAAGCCCGGCGGCTTGTTGAGCGAGACGTCGGCGTAGAGGCGGGCGCCGTCGCGGGCGAGCGCGGCGGCCTGGAGGAGTGGGCCCTCGTCGTAGTCCCAGGCGTCGTCGCGCAGGTGGCGCAGCGGGGGCAGGCACCACGCGAGCGCGGCCGCCGCCCAGAGGGCGAGGCGCACTCGACGGGGCGTGGCGGTGGATGGAGGGGGGAGCAACGAGCGGGAGGTTACGTCGACACGTGGTCAGTGGTGCCCGCCGTCGCCCGGTGGCTACAGGCGCACGGCTGCAACTGCGCGGGCGCGATGGGCGAGGGCACCGCGCGTGCGGGCCAACAGTCCCCCCCGCTGACCCGCAGCCCCCGTCCGTAGCCGTCGCCGCGCCATCGTCGCGCGGCGAGGCCTCCCCCCTTCCCCCCGTGGCTCCTGCTCGTGGCCGGCGTGGCGCTGGGCGTCTCCTACGTGCTCCGCGCCTTCGCGCGGATGCACGCAGTCGTCGAGGCCTCCGGGGGAAGTTCTCGGTCATCGACCTCGGCAGCGAGGCCGGCACGCGCGTCAACGGCGAGCGCGTGAACCGCCGCGAGATCGTCGACGGCGACGTGCTCACCGTCGGCGAGGCCGAGCTCCGCGTGCGCGTGGGCGGCTGAGCCAACCCTCAACCCCGAGCGCGCGCCGCCGACGCCCGCCGGAGCGCCTCGTCGTCGACCTCGCCCGCCGCGATCTGCTCCAGCGCGATGCGCACCGGCGCGTCGGCGATGGCCTCCGCTGCCACCCGCACGCCCGTCGTCTGTCGCACCCGGTCGCCGGCCACC
>JAQBQI010000495.1 GCA_028287085.1 Myxococcaceae bacterium | reverse complement strand
GCGCGGCGGCCTCGTCGAGCAGCGCCCGCGCGCCGTCGTGGGCCGCGCGCACCAGCGCCACCACCCGCACCCGCTGCTCGCTGCGCGCGAGGAGCGACGCCTCGGGCACGCCGTCGGGCCGCGTGGTCACGAGCTCGAGCACGGCGCTCACGTCCTCGACGAACTCGACCACGCCGACGGGGCGCTTCGCCGGGTCCTTGGAGAGGGCGCGGTCGAGGAGGGACTCGAGGGCGGCGGGGAGGTCGGGGCGCAGCTCGCGCAGGCGCGGCGGGGCGTCGCGGGCGATGCGCTGGAGCACCGTGCGCGTGTCGATGCCCTGGAAGGGACGGAAGCCCGTGAGCAGCTCGAAGAAGACCACCGCGAGGGCGTAGAGGTCGGAGGCGGGGGAGGGCTCCTCGCCGCGCAGTTGTTCGGGGGAGATGTAGTAGGGGCTGCCGACGACGGTGCCGGCGCGGGTGAGGGCGAGGTCGCCTTCGCCGACGGCGATGCCGAGGTCGATGACCTTCACGACGGCCCCGTCGCGCTCGGCCGTGAGGAAGAGGTTGGCCGGCTTCACGTCGCGGTGGATCACCCCGACCGCGTGCAGGGCCGCGAGCCCGAGGGCGCTCTCCTGGAGCATGCGCAGGGCCGACCAGTCGCCCGGGCGCTCGCGCTCGATGGCGGCCTCGACGGTCTCGCCCGCGAGCCACTCGGTGGCGAGGTAGAGGCGCCCCTCGTCGTCGGTGCCGTGGGCCACGTAGGCGACCACGTTGGGGTGGTCGAGCTCGGACAGGATGCGGGCCTCGCGCTCGAAGCGGACGCGGGCGGTGGCGTCGTCGCGGTCGATGCGCAGGCGCTTGAGGGCGACGTCGCGGCCGGTCGACGGGTCGCGAGCGCGAAACACCTCGGCCGACCCGCCGCTCGCGACGCGCTCGTCGAGCTCAAACCGACCGACCCGCACGCTCATCGCCTCGGCGCATGCACTACCACGGTCCCGCCGCGGCCATCCCGCCGACCGTCAGAAACTGGCGCGCCTCGGGCCGCTGCTGCTACCGCCTGCGCATGGGTCGCTTCCGGTCGCTCCTCGTCGCCGCAGTGCTGTTGGGCTCGCTCGGGTGCGCGACGCCGCCGCGCACGGCGTACACCTTCGACAACCAGCCCGGCGGCTGGGAGGTCGACGCCACCGAGCAGCAGCGCAACTTCACCGTCGAGCGCTACTCGCACGCCGTGCACAACGAGCGCCTCGAGATCTACGAGGTGCGCACCCCGCCGCCCGCCACCGGCACCGAGGCCTTCAACGCCCAGGGGCAGGGGCCGCGGGGCCTCCCCCCGCTCCAGTCGCCCGGCGGGTCGGACCGCGCCGTGGGCGACGACGTGCTCTCGGGCGCGCCCGGCT
This sequence comes from Myxococcaceae bacterium, assembly GCA_028287085.1. Classification (GTDB taxonomy): domain Bacteria; phylum Myxococcota_A; class Polyangia; order Polyangiales; genus SCUS01. The sequence goes on along the minus strand of JAQBQI010000495.1, from coordinate 2,034 downwards.
TCTGGGTCGCGCAGCACGGCCACGAGGGCGGCACCGAGCTGCAGGGCGCGGCCTACGTGGTGCCGCGCGGCCGGCGCTTCTACATCGTGCGGATGTCGTCGAGCGAGGACGAGTTCGGCCAGCTCCAGGCCTGGGTGCGCGACCTCGTGACCCGCAACCTGCGCTTCCCGCCGCCGACCCCGTGAGGCCGCAGTCGCGCGCCGCCCCGCACTTGCGGTAGAGCAGCGGGCGATGAGTCCCCCGACCGTAGAAGTCCGCCTCCGCAAGCCCGTCGAGCGCGCCATCGCCGGCGGCCACCCGTGGATCTACCGCGACGCCCTGCTCCCCTTCGAGGCGCCCGCGGGGGCGATCGCGACGGTGCGCGACGGCGCCGGCCGCTTCGTCGCCCGCGGCCTCGTCGACGGCGACGCCATCGGGGTGCGCCTCTTCACGACGCGCGACGAGAGCCTCTCGCGCGAGCTCGTCGCGCTGCGCTTCGCCCGCGCGATCGAGCTGCGGCGCGCGGTGGTCCCGGCCGACACCGACGCGTGGCGACTCTTGCACGGCGAGGGCGACCGGCTGCCGGGCTTCACCTGCGACCGCTACGGCGACGCGGCCGTGCTCGGGCTCGACGGCCCCGGCGCCGAGGCCCGCTGGGAGCTGGTGCGCGACGGCATGCGCGAGGGCCTGGCGGCGCTCGGCGTGCGCACCCTGCTGGTGCGGCGGCGCGGCCACGACGGCGCGAAGGTGGAGGTCGTCGAGGGCGAGCTCGGCGACGCCGTGCGCAGCGTGCGCGAGCGGGGGATGGTGCTGCGCGCCGACCTGCTGCACGGGCAGAAGACGGGCTTGTTTCTCGACCAGCGGGAGTCGCGCCACCGGGTGCGCGGCATCGCGTCGGGGCTGCGGGTGTTGAACCTCTACTCGTACACGGGCGGCTTCTCGGTGGCCGCGGGTCTGGGCGGCGCGAAGTCCGTGACCAGCGTCGACGTCGCGCCCGGGGCCATCGCGCTGGCGCAGGAGACCTGGGCCGCCAACGGGCTCGCGACGGGCGCCCACGAGGCCGTGGTGGCCGACGTGCCCGCGTGGCTGCAACAGGTGACCAAGGAGCGGCGGCGCTTCGACCTGGTGATCGCCGACCCGCCGAGCTTCGCCCCCAACGACGCCTCGGTGCCGACGGCGCTGAAGAGCTACCGCACGCTGCACGCGGCGTGTCTCGCGCTGGTGGCGCCGGGCGGCTGGTACCTCGCGGGGAGCTGCTCGAGCCACGTGACGCGCGAGATGTTCGTCGACTCGCTGGAGGAGACCGCGGGGCGGGCGTCGAAGGTGCTGCAGGTGATCGACGCGTGGGGCGCGCCGGGCGACCACCCGCGGCTGCTGGCCTTCCCCGAAGGGGACTACCTGAAGAACGTGCTGATGCGAGTGACCGATTGAACGCGCTGCGCGCCATCGCCCTCGCGGCGGGCCTCGCGTGGGGCGCGCCCGCCGCCGCGCAGCCGCAGTCGGCGGCCGCGCCCAACCTCGCCACCGGCGCCGCCGTCGAGGAGGACGACTCCGGCGACACCGCGCTGCCCGACCCCGGCGCCGTCGCCCTCGACCGCCGCCCCGTCACGGTCGTTCCGCTGCTGCCGCCCACCGAGCTGCTCGCCAGCGCGCCGGGCGTCGCGGTCACCGCGGCCGAGCTCTACGCCGCGCTCGCCGACGCCCCGGCCCCTCTGCTGCGCCGCTACGCCGCCGACCCCGCGGCGCTCCGCGGCCTGCTCGACCGCATGGTCGCCGACCGCCTGCTCGCCGCCGAGGCCCGCCGCGTCGGGCTCGACCGCGTCGCCGCGGTGCTCGCCGCCCTCGAGCGCGCCCTCGTCTCGCGGCTGCGCGCGACCGTGCTCACCCCGCGCGCGGGCGGCGTCGAGGCCGTCAGCGACGACGACGTGCGCCGCTGGTACGAGGCCCACCCCGAGCGCTTCCACATCCCCGAGCGGCGGCGCGCGCGGGCGATCTTCCTCACCGACCGGGCCGAGGCCGCGCGCGTGCTGCGCCTCGCGGTGCAGCGCCGCGGCC
>JAQBQI010000461.1 GCA_028287085.1 Myxococcaceae bacterium | reverse complement strand
CGCGCCGCGGGCAAGCGCCATCGCACCCGGCGCCGGCCGTGACTCTCCCCCGCCCGCCCGACGTACGCTCCGTCATGCCCCTCGCGCGTCACCGCACCGCCCGCCGCGTGCTCCCCGCCGTCGCCGCCGCGCTCGTCGCCCTGCCCCTCGTCGCGCAGCCCCGCCGCCCCCCGGCTCCGGCGCCCGTCGTCGTCCCCCTCATCGACCGCGTGCTCGTCCCGGCGGGCCCCTTCGTCATGGGCACCGACACCCTCGGCGAGCCCGACGAGCGCCCGCAGCACACCGTGACCCTCCGCGCGTTTCGCATCGACCGCGTCGAGGTCTCCCGCGAGCAGTACGCCCGCTGCGTGCGCGCCCGCCGCTGCGACGACGCCTGGGCCCGCGCCACCTGGACCGACCGGCGACAGCCCGTGACCTCGGTGACCTGGTTCATGGCCGACGCGTACTGCCGCTGGGCCCACGGCCGGCTGCCCACCGAGCCCGAGTGGGAGAAGGCCGCCCGCGGAACCGACGCCCGCATCTACCCCTGGGGCGACGACCCGCCCACGCGCGCCCGCGCCGTCTTCGGTCAGCGCATGAACGTCGGCCAGCCGCAGGCCGTCGGCACCCGCCCCGACGGCGCGTCGCCCTACGGCGCCCTCGACCTCGCCGGCAACGTCTGGGAGTGGACGGCCAGCGTCTACGATCCCTACGCGTACCGCGCGCCCGCGAGCGAGCCCACCTGCGCCTCGGCGCTCGCCGCGTACGCCGACCTCCAGCGCCGCAACCTCTGGGCCTTCACCGGCTCGATGGGCATCCCCCACGCCTGCCAGCGCGTGCTCCGCGGCGGCGCATGGAACTACCGCGCCGACGGCCTGCGCAGCACCAACCGCGTGCACCACGAGCCCACCGGGCGCTACCCCGTGAGCGGGTTTCGCTGCGCCGACGACGCCGTGCCCGCGGGCTGAGCGGCGCGCGACGGCACCCCCTACCGCACGGTGGCGCGCACGTCGGCGCAGCCCCACGACTCCATGGTCAGGCGCAGGTCCCACACGCCCGAGAGGTCGAGGTTGCCGCGGTGGCTGCGCACCTCCCAGGTGCGGCCGTTGGTCATCGCGAGCAGCGCGCGCGCGTCGACGGTCTGCTGCACGTCGAGCAGCCGCGTGTCGGAGATGCCGCTCAGCGAGCTGCCGATGATGGTGCCCAGCACCGCCACCGTGCCGAAGACCCAGCCGTAGCCGTCGGCGTGCTGCGAGACCATCGCCGCGCGGCCCGCGATGTCCATCAGCGCGCGCTGCGCCGCGCCCGCGTTGGAGGTCAGGAAGCACGAGTAGCTGATCGTGATGTTGGCGATGCTGCGGTAGAGGTCGCCCTGCCCCCACACGATGCTCTGCCCCAGCGGCAGGTTGATGCGCGTGGTGTTGCGGTTGCCCACCACCTCGCGCGGCGTCGTCAGCAGCAGCTCGGAGTGCCGCCCGTCCTCCGCGCTGACCACGCAGTACAGGTTGCGCGGGACGTCGAAGAAGCCCCGCTGGATCGAGATCTCCTTCACGCGGATGCGCAGCTGCGGGTCGGCGCAGGTGGTTCCGCCGGGCGCGACGCCGAGGTCGGTGCCGCACGCGTAGTTGGTGCGCTCGTCGGAGCCGCTGGTGTTGTTGCACGACGCCAGCGCCGCGCTCGACGTCGGTATCGCCAGCGCCCCGGTGCAGGTCGGCGCCATGTCGCAGCGCGGGCACGCGTTGCAGTCGAGGGGGCAGGTGGTGCAGTCCTCGACGCCGCGGAGGCACACGCCGTTGCCGCAGCGCTCGGGCACGTCGGCCGCGTCGCGCGCGTCGGGCGCGTCGGTGACGCCCGCGTCGACCGCGGCGGACCCGTCGGCGGTCGCGTCGAGGCCGGCGTCGGCCGTCGCGTCGGCGACGAGCTCGACCACCGCGCCGTCGGACCCGGCGCACCCCGCGAGCGCCGCCGCCGCCAACACCCGCGCGAGCTTCGTGTTCATCGTGGTCGGCGATGGTAGTCGCATTGCGGCCTATTTGTTCAGCGAGCCGCGGATGGCGAAGCCCGACGCGAAGGCCATCACCAGCACCGCCCAGAAGACGAAGGGCGGCGCGTGCTCCATGCCCGTGCGGAGGTTCATCCCGAGGATCGACCCGATCGCCGTGACCGGGAAGAACAACGCCGCGAGGAGGTTGAGCTTGTGCTGCGCCTCGACCGCGCGCTGCCCGTTGGCGGCCTGGGCCTCGCCGTTCTTGGCGACGGTGAACTCGAGCGCGTTGCGCGCGTCGCCCACGAGGAGCTCGGCCGCCCGCTCGAGCTCGCCCGCCGAGTCGCGCAGCGTGATGATGTCGCGGTCTTCGACGCCCTCGCGCGCGTCCTGAAGGGCCTTGTGCAGGTTGCGCGTCGTGCGCTGGAGCGGCGTCGCGGCGTTGAGCACGTTGAAGAAGTCCTGCGCGGTCTTGCCCGCGTCGACGCGGTCGTCGAGCTGCGCCACCGCCTGGAGGATGCTCTCGAGATGGCGCTTCAGCACCGGCAGCCCCGACGACTGCCCCGCGCCGGTGGCCCGCCAGGTGCCGTCGGGCGCGCGCCAGAAGAGCTTCGCGGGGCGGGTGATCTCGTCGTCCTTGGGCAGCTCGTGGGTGATGAGCAGCAGGTGCCCCTCCTCGACGATGGCGCGCTGCCGCCCGGCCTGCGCGCCCACCCGCTGCCGGATGCGATTCGGAACCTGCCACGCGTCGGGGATCACCTGCGCCATAGGCGCGGGACAATAGACGAGTTCGCGGCCCTACCCCACCACCGCGTCGAGCTCGATCTCCACCCGCATCCACGGCTCGATCAGCGCGCGCGCCTCGATCATCGAGGTGGCGGGCCGCGCCGCCCCGAAGGCCTCGGCGTGGGCGCGCCCGATCGCCTCCCAGTCGCGCGCGATGTCGGTCACGAAGATGCGCGTGCGCACCGCGTGCTCGAAGCCGGCGCCCAGCTGCGCGAGGGCGCGGCCGATGTTGGCGAGGCTCTGCCGTGCCTGCGCGTAGGCGTCGTCGGCGTCGGCGTGGCCGCCGTCGGCCGTGAAGGCGGTGGTGCCCGTGACGAAGACCAGGTCGCCCACGCGCACCGCGCGGCTGTACCCGACGATCGCCTCCCACTTCGCGCCCGACGAGGCGCGCGCGCGGGAGGGTCCGTCGGTGAGCTCGCCGCCGAAGGCCACGCGCCCCGCGGCCGGAAGCTCCGCGACGACGTGCACGCGCCCGACGTCGCGCCCGCACACGGCCGCCACCGCCGCGGCG
>JAQBQI010000459.1 GCA_028287085.1 Myxococcaceae bacterium | reverse complement strand
CGCGGGCTCGGCCCACGACACCTCCGGCGCGTCGCCGGCGTCGTCGCTCCACGGCTCCGTCGGGCGCTCGGCCGACTCGCCGCGCGCGTTGACGACCCACCGCTGCGCCTGCGCCGCGTCGACGCCGCGCCACAGCGCGCAGCCGCGCACCGCCGCCGCGAACTCCGCCATCGACGACCAGCGCAGCGCGCGGTCCTTCACCACCGCGCGCTGGATCACCGCCGTCAGGTCGCGCGGCAGCGACGGGGCGAGCGCGGCGAGGGGCGTCGGCTCCTCGTAGATGATCTTCGCGAGCAGCATGCTCGTCGTCGGCGCGGCGTAGGCCACCGCCCCCGACAGGCACTTGTAGAACACCATCCCCATCGACCAGACGTCGGCGCGGCCGTCGACCTCGCGGTCGCCGCGCGCCTGCTCCGGGGAGACGTAGTTCGGCGACCCGACCATCTCGCCCGTGATCGAGCGCGACGGGTCGACGTCGTTGGCGCTCAGCTTCGCGATGCCGAAGTCGATCACCTTCGGCACCACCCCCGCCGAGCCCTCGTGCAGAAACAAATTGTCCGGCTTCACGTCGCGGTGAAACACCCCGCGCGCGTGCGCCGCGGCGAGCGCGTCCATCACCGGCAGCAGCGTCGCGAGGGTGGCCCGCGGCGCGAGCGAGCCGACCGCGCGGAGGCACTGCCCGAGGTCGCCGCCCTCGAGGAGTTCTTGCACGATGAAGCGCAGCCCGCGCCCGTCGTCGTCGCCGAGGTCGAGCACGTCGACCACGTTGGGGTGCCGCAGCTGCCCCGCCGCCCGCGCCTCGCGGGCGAAGCGGGCGCGCGTCTCGTCGCCGTCGGGCGCGCCGTCGCGCATGGTCTTGAGCGCCACGCGCCGGTGGGTGCGCACGTTCTCGGCCTCGTAGACGGTGCCCATGCCGCCGCGCCCGAGCTCGCGCACGACGCGGTAGCGGCCGCCGATGAGGCCGTCGGTGGAGTCGGTGGTGGGCTTCGCTCGGGTCACGCCCGTGAACTCTGCGCAGCGGCGGGGGTCGAGTCACGGAGACCCCGAATTCCGGGGCGTTGATGTCCGCGGAGGTCGCACCTGCACCACCACGGGGGAGGGCCCCGCCCCGCTCAGTACGCGAAGAGCTGCAAGGTCTTCAGCAGGTCGAGGCGCAGCCCGAGGTTGACGTCGTGCGAGAGGGCCCACGGGCTCAGGGAGGAGTCGCCCGCCTGGCGCGCGAAGAGGTCGTACGAGACCGACACCGCCAGCGGCGCGAAGATCGGCACCGCGAGGCGCGCGGTGAGGCGCACGATGGTCTCCGCGCTCTGGGCGCCGGGCTCGCGGAAGGCCACCTCGGTGAAGAGCTGGCCCTCCACGTCGCGGTCTTGAATGTGGAACAGCGTCGTCGCCGGCAGCTCGCCGCGCACCACCACCACGGGCCGCGGGCGCGCGCCCGGCTGGAGCGATTCCCAGTCCATGCCGGCGCCGACGTTGAGGTTCGCGCGCAGCGGTAATTCGAGGCGGAAGCCCGCCGTCGGGCGCCACTGGAGGTGGTGCCACTCGCGCCGCTGCATCAGCGGGTCGGGCGACTCGTCGGGCGGCGAGAACTCCGACTCCAGGTAGCTCTCCACGTACGGCAGCGGCGTGTACCAGCGGCGGTGGCGCCAGAGCCCGCGCCACGCGAAGTGGTCGCGCAGCGCGATGAGGTCGGCGATCTTGAGCAGCCCCGTGTCGTCGCTGTCGTCGGAGTTGCTGCTCTGCTGGTAGCCGAGGCGCAGGCGCAGCGTGTTCTCGAAGGTGTACCGCGGCTGCTCGGCGTCGACGTGCCCCTCGGCGTCCACTTGAATGGCCGTCCCCTGCGAGCGCACCAGCTGCGGGTCCTGGAACTGCGGGTTGTTGGTGATGGTGGTGTTGGAGAGGCTGGCGTCGATGAAGCCGCGGAAGGTCCAGCGGGTGCGCCGGGCGGGGTCGACGGGGGCCGTGGTGATGTCGCCCTCGCGCGGCGTCGCGAGCCAGGCGAGCAGGGTCTCGCGCGGCGTGCCGACGGCGTCTTCTTCGTAGGCGACCTCGTCCTCCTCGCCGAAGCCGCCGTCGCCTCCCTCCGCCACGAAGCCCGTCGTCACCACGCGGTAGAACTGGTCGTTCTCGAGCGGCCGACCGTTGACCAGGAAGCCGTCGCCGTCGGCGGTCACGCCGCGCAGGCGGAAGCGCGCGACGCGCGAGGCGCGCATGAAGGCCGCGAGGTGCTCGCCCTTGATGCGCCCCACGCGGAGCACGTCGTCGAAGGGCATCGCGCCGAGCACGTCGACGCGCGAGACGCGGCGCTGGAGGGGGAAGTTCGCGATCGGGCGGACGGCGCCGCGGTTGATGACGGCGACCTCGGCGCGGGCCGACTCGCGCACGACGTCGAGCAGCAGCGAGGTGAAGCCCTCGCGGTCGAGGGGGCGGGTGAGCGCGGCGCCGGGGAGCACCTCGGTGGCGATGCGGCAGAGCTGCTCGCCGATGGCGTCGCCGAGCGCGGCCACCGCGGGCGGAACCTCCCCCGCGGGCTCGACCACCGCGGGCGTGGTGGGCGCGGGGAGGCTGGTCTCGACGACGCGTCCGGGCTCGGTGGCGAAGACGCGCAGCGCGGCGCCGCGCTCGATCTCCATGGTGGCCATGTCGCGGTCGAGGTCCTGGGCGAAGACCACGTCGGGGCGCTGGTCGCGCGGGAGGGCGCGCACCATGCGCACGGTGTCGGCGAGGGTTCCAGGGGATTCGGGGTCGTAGAAGGCGACGACGAAGCGCGCGCCGGCGACGCGGGCGGCGAGCACCGCGCGGCCGAGGGCTTCTTCGGGGGGGGAGAGGGTGATGCCCTCGGCGCGGTCGTGGGCGATGGCGGTGAGCGACGCGGGGGCGACGAGCGCGACGACGCCGACGCCGCCCGCTGGCGTGGCGAGCACGAGCGGGTCGTCGCCGCCGTCGACGAGGGCGTCGCAGAGGTCCTGCCCGGCGGGCTCGCAGCTGAGGTTGCTGAGCACGGTGCGCACGCCGCGGGCCGAGAGGGCGCGGGCCCGCGCGATGACGTCGGCGCGCGGACCGGCCAGGTCGCGGTGCCCGATGGCGAGGGCGCGCAGGCCGGAGGCGAGCACGGCGTCGACGAGCTCGGGGAGGTGGTCGTGGGTGGCGAGGTGCGCGACGGCGGAGGCGCCGAAGAGGTCACCGGCGTCGAGGCGCAGCACGTCGTCGCCGGTGCGGCGGTTGAGCGAGCGGGCGAGCGAGGAGAGCCCGGCGGCGCGGTCGGCCGCGGGCAGACAGGCGAGCCGCGCGACGTCGCCCTGGAGGCCCGACGAGATGACCACGCGCAGCGGCGTGGACGGCGCGGCGACGGGGGCGGCGACGGGCGGCGTCTGGGCGGCGACGAGCGGCGCAGCGAGCAGGGCGGCGAGGCCGGGGAAGAGGGATCGCGGGGCTATGCGCATGGCGCAGGGGCGATATCCGAAGCGCGGGGCGGGGCGCAAGCGCGACCGGCGCGGGCAGCCGTCACGCGGGCAGTCATCGGCCTCGCCCGGAGGGGAGCGACCACGCACGCCCGCGATCACCGGCCTCGCCTGGAGGGGAGCGACCGCCCACGCCCGCAGTCCCCGGCCTCGCCCGGAGGGGAGCACCCGCCCACATCCGCCGGTAACCGCCTTGCCTTGCGACGAACCTCCCGACGATCGCCGGAACGTGGGCGGGTGCTCCCCTCCGGGCGAGGCCGGGGACTGCGGGCGTGGGCGGTCGCTCCCCTCCGGGCGAGGCCGGGGACTGCGGGCGTGGGCGGGTGCTCGTGCCGAGCACGGAACAGCCCGACGGTCGGCGCCGGGAGACTCCGGGACGCCATCGAAGGGCCTTGCGCCGCCGTGCACTGGCTACACGGCCACAGCGCGCGGGGCTTCGCCAGCATCGGGATCAACCTCGGGCTCGGGGTCGCCGGCGCCGGGGTTGGTGCACTGATCGGGGAGTCGGCCCACGACTCGAACCCCGCCTTCGGGGCGCTTGGCCGGCTTGTCGGTCGGGCTGGGGCTGGCACTCGTCATCGACGTGGCGGTGCTCGCCTACGACGACGTGCCCGACGCCGCGACACGACCGGCCGTAGCGTGGATGACCCCCACGCTGCGGCTCGCTCGTGGGGGCGGCCTGCTCGGGGTCTCCGGAGGGTTCTGAGCCGCTGCGGCCTCCGACCGACTCCGCTCCGGGCATCGTCGGGACGCGCGGGTTCGACTCTTCACGTTCCCCCTTCGCTTGCGACCCCGCGCCCGCACGGAAGCCCATCAGCTTGTGGCTCCTTGTCACAACCGTGGCGTTGCGTCTCATCGCTGCGCCCGACTAAGGTCGGCTCACCTCCCTTGCGCGCCCTTCGCTCCGTCGCGGCCTCTGCGGGCTGCCTGCTCCTCGCCCTCACCGCCGGCTGCTCCGGCGTCGTCGGCGACGCGCCCGGCCTCCCCGACGCCGGCCCCGCCGGACCGTCCAACCCGGGCCCGCTGCTCGTGCGTCGGCTCACCAACGCCGAGTACGACCACGCCGTGCGCGACGTGCTCGGGCAGAGCGAGCGCGTCAGCGCCGACTTCCCCGCCGACCCGAAGGTCGTCGGCTTCGACAACAACGCCGAGTCGCTCACCATCTCCGCCCTCCACGCCGAGCGCTACCGCGACGCCGCCGAGCGCATCGCCGCCGCCGTCATCGCCTCGCCCGCGCGCCGCGCCGCGGTCGTCGGCTGCGCCCTCACCGGCGACGGCCGCGACGCCTGCCTCCGCGCCTTCATCGACGCCTTCGGGCGCCGCGCCTTCCGCCGCCCCGTGACCCCCACCGAGGCCGCCGGGCTGCGCGAGCTCGCCGCCATCGCCGCCGACGACCCCGACCCCGACATGGCCGCCGCCCTCGTCATCGAGGCCGTGCTGCAATCGCCGAGCTTCTTGTTCCGCACGGAGTTCGGCGACGTCGACGCGGCGCACCCGGGGCTGCACCGCCTGCGCGGCGCCGACCTCGCCGCGCGCCTCTCCTTCTTCCTCTGGGGCACCACCCCCGACGACGCGCTCCTCGCGCGCGCCCAGGCCGGCACGCTCGACACCGCCGAGGGCCTCGCCGCCGCCGCCCGCGCCATGCTCGCCGACCCCCGCGCCCGCGACGGCCTCGGCGGCTTCTACCGCCAGTGGCTGCGGCTCTACACCCTCGACGACGCGCACCGCGACCCGGCCCTCTACCCCGCCTGGAACGCCGGGCTCCGCGCCTCGATGGAGTCCGAGACCGCCCGCGTGGTCGACGACCTCATCTGGCGCGACGGCGCGAACTTCCTCGACCTCTTCACCGCGCGCGCCACCTTCGTCGACGCCCGCCTCGCGGCCCTCTACGGCGTCGCCGCCCCCGCGGGCGACGCCTGGGGCCGCGTCGAGATGCCCGAGTCGAGCGCGCGCGCCGGCCTCCTCACCCACGCGAGCTACCTCACGCTCACCGCCCACACCGAGGGGTCGACCCTCATCCACCGCGGCAAGTTCGTGCGCGAGGTGCTGCTCTGCGAGACGCTCCCGTCGCCGCCCGCCAACGTGCCGTCGATCCCCGCGGCGGTGCCGGGCGAGACCGAGCTCGAGCGCCTCGAGCGCCACCGCAGCGACCCCGCCTGCAACAACTGCCACCGCCGCATGGACCCGATCGGCATGGGCATGCGCCGCTACGACGCCCTCGGCGCGCTGCACCTCGTCGACGCGCAGATGCGGCCCATCCCGCAGGCGGGCAACCTCTACGGCTACGCGCCCGCCGACTTCGACGGGCCGGTCGCCCTCGGCCAGCGCCTGCGCGCCGCGCCGGAGGTGGCGCAGTGCGTGGTGCGGCAGGTGTTCCGGTACGCCTTCGGGCGGCCGGAGGTGCTCGGGCCCAGCGACGACGGGCCCTCGATCGACCGGGCCAGCGAGCGCTTCCGCGCGTCGGGCTACAGCTTCCGCGAGCTGCTCGTGGCGGTGGTGAGCAGCGACGCCTTCCGCTACGGCCGCGAAGGGGGACTGTGATGAATCCGTTGCGACTGAGCCGACGCGCGCTGCTGCGGGGCGCCGGCATCGCGGTGGCGCTGCCCGTGCTCGACGCGATGCTCGACGGCAGGGGCGCGCTGCACGGCACGGCGCACGCGCAGGGGATGCCCGCGACGCCGGTGCGGCTCATCACGATGCACTGGCCCAACGGCACGGTGATGTCGCGCTGGACGCCGACGGGCGAGGGGAGCTCGTACACCTACTCCGAGAGCCTGCGCCCGCTGGGCGGCTTCACGCTGCCCGACGGCACCGAGGTGCCGGCGATGCGCGGCGACGTCAACGTCATCACCGGGCTCAAGAACACCGTGGCGCCCCTCGGCGTGACGGGCGGCGGGCACATCCGCGCGCTCGGCGCCTTCGGCAACGGCATGCCCATGCAGATGACCAGCGCGGGCGGCATCTCGGTCGACCAGGTCGCGGCCGAGGCGCTCGGCGGCGCGACGCGCTTCCCTTCGATTCCGGTGGCGGTGCAGCCCGCGTGGACGGCCAACTGGGACGGCGCCAGCGCGGCCATCTTCAACAACCTGTCGTGGTCGGGCGTCAACCGCCCGGTGCCCGCCGACCGCGACGCGCGCGCCCTCTTCAACCGCCTCTTCACCGCGCCCGGCGAGGCCAGCGCCGCCGAGCGCGCCGCCCTCTACCGCCGCAGCGTGCTCGACTACGTGCGCGCCGACCTCTCGCGCATGGACCGCCGCGTCGGCCGCGTCGACCGCCAGCGCATCGACGAGCACCTCACGTCGATCCGCGAGCTCGAGCGCCAGTCGTCGGTGGCCGCGACGGCGTGCACGCTGGCGACCGCGCCCGCCGGCGCCGAGGCCCTGCCCGGCGACGAGTACGCGCGCCTCATGATGCGCCTGCTGGTGATGGCGATGCGCTGCGACCTCACGCGCTACGCGAGCTTCCAGCTCTACCACCCCGACAACCTCTACCCCTGGCTCGGCCCCGCCTGGACCAACCTCGAGCGCCACGGCCTCTCGCACCGCACCGACCCCGAGGCCAACGACCTCGTCGTGGTCGCGTCGCAGTACAACGTGAAGCAGTTCGCCTACCTGTGCTCGCTGCTCAAGGCCGCGAGCGCGGGCGACGGCACGCTGCTCGACCACTCGCTCGTGTACTGCACCAGCGAGGTCAGCGAGGGCTCGTCGCACACGTACACCACCATGCCCGTGCTGCTCGGCGGCCGCGGCGGCGGGCGCGTGCGCACCGGGCGGCACGTCCGCTACGCCGACGACCCGAGCTTCAACGACATGTTCGTGTCGATGCTCAACTACGCCGGCGTGCCCACGACCCGCTTCGGCTACGACGGCGCCGCGATGCTCCCGCAGCTCGAGGGCTGAGGGCCGCTCCACCGGCGACGCGATGGGTCCGGACGCGGCGCTCGCGACGCTCGCGCGGGTCCCCGAGCCCCTACGAGGCGAGCCCGCGCCGCACCAGCCCGACGCGGTTGCGCGCCGCGAGCAGCTGCTGCCGGAGCGCGTCGGCCTGGCGCGCGACGTCGACGAAGTCCGCCGCGGCGGCGTCGCGGGTCACCCCGTGGGCGCGCTCGACCGCGCCGTCCATGCGCGCGACGATCTCCTCCAGGCGCTCGATGAGCCCCGCGAGGCGCTCGGGCGTCGAGGGCACGCCGCCGCCGCCGCTCGTGGCCTCCAGCACCAGCGCGTTGATGCCGCGCGCCTCGGCGCCCAGCTCCCCGAGGCGGGACTCCAGCGTCGCGTAGTCCGCGGTGCGCGCGTCGATCGCCGTCACGCGCTCGTTGATCGCCGCCGCCGCCGCGCGCTGCCGCTCGCCCGCCGCGCCCACCAGGGACACGAGCCCGTGCAGCTGCTCGGCGAAGCGGCCCTGCGCCTCCGAGGCGTCGCGCGTCAGCCGCGCCGCCTGCTCGATCGCCTTCTGCGACGTCAGCGGCGCGCGCGCGAGCGAGGCGGCGATGTCCTCGAAGCGCTTGAGCTCCGCCTCGAGGGCGGCGGCCGCCGCGGCGAAGGCGGAGAGCTTGCTGGTGCTGCGGTCGTCCCTGCTCACGCGGGCGATGGAAGTCCGGCCGGGGGGGCGCCGTCAAGCCGCGGCGTGACTCCCTCATTCCCCTCGCGCGCCGAGCCTGTGCACAATGGCCGCGATGAGGGATCGCGACGTGGTCACCTTCAAGGAGACGGCCCCGGTGGAGTACTGCACCGCGCGGGGCGAGGTCGCCCGGGGCGAGGTGTTCCTGCGGCCGGTCGACGCCGCCGGCCGGGGGGAGCGGCTGCTCGACGTGCTCTCCGCGCGCGCCTTCGTGCCGGTGCAGCGCGCGGGGGCGGGGGTGGTCTTCCTCGCGCCGCGGCACCTCGCGTGGGTGCGCATCGACCTGCTCGCGGCCCTCGACGAGCTCGACCCCGAGGCCGAAGACGACGTCACCAGCGCCGTCGCGCGCGTGGTGGTGGGCCTCGCCCACGGCGGCACCCTCGAGGGCACCGTGCGCTACGCCCTGCCCGAGATGACCCGCCGGCTCGGCGACTACCTCGAGCGCACGGCGGCCTTCTTCCCGCTGCACACCGACGACTTCATCTACCTCGTGAGCGTCGCGCAGGTCGCGTCGATCACGCCCCTCGCCGAGCGCCGCTGATGGTGCGCCACATCGACCGCTTCATCGCCGCGATGCGCCGCGAGGAGGCCGACGAGCTGCTCTTCGCGACCGGCGAGCCCGTGCGCGTGCGCACCGGCGAGCAGACGCGCGTGGTGCTCGCGCAGGGGGTGCGGTCCGAACAGATCTTGGCCATCGCGGTGGAGTTCGCGCCGCCGGGGCTCACCGCGGGACTCACCGTCGACGGCGAGACCTGCTTCGACTTCGAGGCGCCCGGCGGGCCCATCTCCGCGCGCTTCCGCCGCCGGCACGGCCGGCTCGAGGTGGCGCTGCGCGAGCAGCCCGCGCCGGTCGCGGCGAAGACCCTCGCCCCGCCGCCGCCCGACGCGCCCGCGGCGAGCGTGCCCCCGCCGAAGGTGAGCGCGCCCGCGGCGGCCGAGGGCGCTCCGACGCTGGCGGGGCCGCGCATCGACGGGCTGCTGCGCGCGCTCATCGAGCTCGGCGCGTCGGACCTGCACCTCACCGCGGGCATGCAGCCCCGCGTGCGCGTCGACGGCGACATGCGCCGCATGCCGGGCGCCCACGGCGAGGCCCTCGGGGGCGACGAGATCGAGGCGCTGTTGCAGGAGGTGGCGCCGCCGGAGGCGCGGGCGCGCTTCGCGGAGACCCGCGACGCCGACTTCGCCTACGAGATCCCGGCGCTGGCGCGCTTCCGGGTGAACGTGTTCCGCGACCGGCGCGGGGTGAGCGGGGTGCTGCGGGTGATTCCGCCGCGCATCCGCACGGCCGACGAGCTCGGGCTGCCGGCGGTGGTGCGCGACTTCTGCCACCTGCCGAAGGGCCTGGTGCTGGTGACGGGGCCGACGGGCTCGGGCAAGTCGACGACGCTGGCGGCGATGATCGACCTCATCAACGAGTCGCGCCCCGACCACATCATCACCATCGAAGACCCGGTGGAGTTCGTGCACGAGTCGAAGAGCTGCCTCGTGAACCAGCGCGAGGTCTACGCCGACACGCGCAGCTTCGCCGCGGCGCTGCGGGCCGCCCTGCGCGAGGACCCCGACATCGTGCTCGTGGGCGAGCTGCGCGACCTCGAGACGACCTCGATCGCGATCGAGACCGCCGAGACGGGCCACCTGGTGTTCGCCACGCTGCACACCAACACCGCGATCAGCACGGTCGACCGGATCATCGACCAGTTTCCGGCGGACCGTCAGGCGCAGGTCAGGGCGATGCTGGCGGTGTCGCTGCGCGGGGTCATCGCGCAGACGCTGTGCAAGCGCGTGGGCGGCGGGCGCGTGGCGGCGATGGAGGTGCTGGTCTCGTCGCACGCGGTGGCGAACCTCATCCGCGAGGGCAAGACCTTCCAGCTCACCTCGGTGATGCAGACGCAGCGGCAGGCGGGCAACCAGACCATGAACGACGCGCTGCTCCAGCTGGTGCAGTCGGGCGTGGTCACGCCGCAGGAGGCGCTCGCCAAGGCCGTCGACCGCCACACCCTGCGCGGCATGATCGACCGCGACGCCGCGGAGGGGTGAGGGCCAGCGCCGATGGGCGTCGGGCGAGAGCAGGGGCACGAAAGATGCCGCCCACTCCGCGGTTGCGGGCGGCCCTTCGGGCCTGCAACCGCTGAAGTGGGGGCCTGGAACTGACCGCCCCGCCTGCGCGGGGCTATCTGCACGAGCGTCGAGCGCTGGGCGCTCGACGAGAGGGTGTCGTGACTCGCCTTATCGACGCGACACCGAGAGCCGGCGCGGCGAAGGTCATCGGGCACCTACCTCCACCCGTCGAGCGCCCAGCGCTCGACGCTCGTGCAGATAGCCCCGCGCAGGCGGGGCGGTCAGTTCCAGGCCCCCACTTCAGCGGTTGCAGGCCCGAAGGGCCGCCCGCAACCGCGGAGTGGGCGGCGGTTCCGACGCCGCCGCCTCCCGCCCACCCCCGCGTTCCGCCTTCACCCCCGGCGCAGCACGCCGAGCGCGACGAACTCCCCGAGCAGCATCGCGACGTCGCTCCAGGGCAGCTCCGGCGACCACGCCTGCGCGTCGCGCGCGCGGAAGCCCTCCGCCGCCGACAGGCCCCGCAAGAACCCGTCGGCCTGCGCGGGCAGCGTCGCGAGCACCGCCGCGCCGTCGACCACCTGCGCGACGGCGGCGCCGTCGGCG
>JAQBQI010000401.1 GCA_028287085.1 Myxococcaceae bacterium | reverse complement strand
GCCCGGCAGCGCGAGGCCCCGCGCGGCGAGCCACGCCCCCGCGGCGCCGCCCGCCGCGACGAGCGCCAGCGCCGCGAAGGTCTTCGGTCGCGAGAGGGCGCTCACGCGCTCAGTCCTCGTCGTCGTCGTCGTCGCCGTGGCGCGGGGTGACCAGCAGCTCGCCGTTGGGGCCGTCGCGGCGGATGATGTACGTGCGCCGCGCGGCCACGTCGTCGCCCTCGCGCGCCACCACCGAGACGATGTTGGCGCCCGGCCGCAGCGGGAGCGGCGCGGTGAAGGTCATGCGGTGCGGGTCGGCCGCGTCGCGGTTCGACAGGTAGAACACCTTGTGCGGGCCCACGAAGACGTAGAGGTCGAGCACGCGGTTCTCGTCGGTGGCCGTGCCCACGAGGTTCATCGAGGCGCCGCGCACGGCGAGCTCGACGGCCGCGGCCGTCTCGATCATCGGCGGCGAGTTGTGCAGCACGTAGGTAATGACCCGCGGGCCGGTGGTCGGGCGACCGCCGCCCTGCGCGCGCGGCGCCCAGCCGGGGCGGCCGTCGACGGCGTCGACGCGCACCCACTCGCCCGACTGGGCGGTGATCGGGAAGGCCGTCCCCGCCGGGGCGCGCAGCACCACGCGGGCGTCGCTGGCGGGTGACTCGCGCAGCTCGAGGTCGGCGCCCGCCACGAAGGACCCGGTCGCCGGGGCCACCTGCGCGGCCTCGGCGGAGATGGGCACGCGGAGCTTCTGCGAGGTGACCTCGCGGAGGTCTTCGTCCTCGATGACGAGCTCGAGCTTGAGCTCCTCCTCGCGGAAGGACTGCGCCACGTCGAAGGTGAAGGCCACGCGGCGCTCCTCGCCGGGCAGCATGTTGTTGATGTCGAAGCGGGCGTCGTGCAGGAGCACGCCGGCGCCCGACAGGTTCTTGAGGTTGGCGCGCGCCACGAAGGTGCGGCCGCGCCCGACGTTCTTCAGCGTCAGGAACATCGTCATGCGCTCGCCGCGCTGGACGCGCCCGTCGCCGTTGCCGCTGCCGCGCTGCTCGGCGAACTGCCAGCCGTAGGCGAACATCGGGCGCTCCAGGCCCCGGATGGAGGCGCGCAGCGGCGCGGCGGCCTCGGCGGGCGGCAGGTGCCCGTGCGACTCCGACCACTCGAGCCGGATGCCGTCGGTGCGCGAGAGCGCGGCGCGCGGCACGAGGCACACCTTGCGGGTGCCCGGCGCCGGGAGCGAGCTGCTGCCCGGGCGGAAGCCCTCGTACTCGCAGAGGCCGAGCGGCGAGGTCCAGGTGCGGGTCTCGCCGGGGTTGACGCGCCCGAAGACGAACTCGCGGTTCTCGAACATCGGGTTGTCGCTCTTGGTGTTGGCGCGCAGCCGGAAGAGCGGGGCCGTGCCGCGGTTGGTGACGGTCACCGTGAGGTCGAAGGCCTCGCCCGGCGCGGCCGTGTTCTCGGGGCGCGAGGTGCGCATGGTGACCTCGACGTTGGGGGTGCCGCCGCCGTCGGTGCCCTCCTCCCAGTCGACGCGCAGGGGCTGCAGCGCGCGGGCGACGCCGGCCACCTGCTCGGCGCGCACGCGGTCGAGCAGCGGGCGGGCGTCGGTGACGAGCTCGCGGCGGCCGGGGCGCGGCGCGGCCGCGAGCAGGTCGCGCACGAAGCGGATGGGGAAGTCCTCGCGGAAGCCGTCGTCGGCGACGTCGTCGGCGCCGCGCAGGCGCAGCTGCTCGCGCTCCTCGTAGGGGAAGAAGTAGCGCACCGTCTCGGCCGGGTGGTCGCCGCCGTGGGCGCGGGTGTTGGTGAGGTGCGCCGAGAGGTCGCTCTCGCGCGGGAAGAGCTTGTCGGCGTCGAGGTCCATGTCGAGCGGGTCGACCGTCATCGGCATGAGCTCGATGTCGGGCGTGATGCCGACGCCCTGGATCGAGACGTCGCCGGGCGTCAGGTACTGCGCGATGGTGATCTTGAGCGCGCCGCCGTCGGGCAGGTTGCGGATCGTCTGCACGCTGCCCTTGCCGAAGGAGGTGCCGCCCACGATGACGGCGCGGTTGTGGTTCTTGAGGGCGCCCGCGACGATCTCGCTGGCGCTGGCCGAGCCGCCGTCGATGAGCACGGCGAGGGGGTAGTCGGGCTCGGTGCCGGGGCCCTCGGCGCTGCGCTCCTCGCGCTCCTCGCGGCGGTTGCCCGCGGTCACGACGATGGTGCCGTCTTGCAGGAAGAGGTCGGCCACGGCGACGGCCTGCTCCAGGAGGCCGCCCGGGTTGCCGCGCATGTCGAGCACGAGCGAGCGCATGCCGCCCTCGCGCATCTGGCGCAGCGCGCGGGTGAGCTCGTCGCCGGTGGTCTCGCTGAAGCTCTTGATGCGCGCGTAGCCGACGCCGTTGGCCATCAGCCGGTGGTCGACCGAGCGCACGGTGATCTGCGCGCGCGTGAGGTCGAAGCGGCGCGGGACGGTCCAGCCGCCGGCGCCGGCGCGGGTGAGCCAGATGGAGACGGGGGTGTTCACGGTGCCGCGGAGGCGGTTGACCGCCTCGGAGAGCGACATGTTGGTCGTGCTCTCCTCGTTGATCTTCACGATGCGGTCGTAACGGTGGAGGCCCGCGCGCGCGGCGGGCGTCTCGGGCATCGGGTTCATCACCGTGAGCAGCCCGTCGCGGATGGAGATCACGATGCCGAGCCCGCCGAAGTGGCCGCCCGTCTGGATCTGCATCTCGTGGAACTGCTCGGGCGTGAGCACCACCGAGTGCGGGTCGAGCGTGCGGAGCATGCCGTTGGCGGCGATGTACTCGACGTCCTGGAGGTTGACCTCGGTGCCGCGCAGGTGGGTCTGGAGGAAGGTGAAGATCTCGCGCCAGCGGGCCTCGAGGTCCCACGGCGCGTTGACGCCCGCGAGGTCGAAGGTCTGCTCGTGGGTGTCGACGCGCACCGTCAGCGTCGCGGCGTTGTCTTCGTGGCGCACGAGCACCTGCGCGACGCTGCGCTGGATGGCGTCGAGGCCCTTCAACAGCATGTCGCGCGGGTGCACGCGCCCGGGGTCGACGTAGTTGTTGTTGATCTCCAGGAGCACGTGCCGGAGCACGCCCATGCGCGCGAGGTCGAAGTTGGGGTCGCGGGCGCGCTCGCGGCGCGGCTGGGCGAGCAGCGCGCGGGAGCCGCCGAGGCCGAGCAGGCCACCGTGGCGGGTGACCGTGACGACCGAGGCGAGGGCGCAGGCGACGAGCAGCAGGGCTGCCTTCCAGGGACGGATCCAGCTAGGGCGCATCGGCGCGGAGTATAGGGGGAAGCCCGGGGGTTGCACCCGGAAGCTGCGCGTTCTCGCGGCGGGCGATCGGCGCCAATGCCGGGGGGGCCCCGGCGCATCTGATATGACGCGTCGGTCACCCGATGACCGACCCGCCGGCCTTCCCCGACGCCCTGCGCGACCGCTACGCCGACGCGTCCGTCGCCGGCGTCGGCGGCACCTCCGTCGTCTACCGCGCCCGCGAGCTCGCCACGGGTTTACCCCGCGCGGTAAAGATCCTCGCGGTCGGCGCCGACGGGCTGCGGGCGCGGCGCGAGGTGCAGCTGCTCGCGGCGCTCTCGCACCCCGGGCTCGTCGCCGTCGCCGACGCCGGCCTCCTGCCCGACGGCCGCGCCTGGATCGCCATGGACTGGCTCGACGGCGAGACCCTCGCCGCCCGCCTGAAGCGCGCCCCGCTCGCCGTCGCCGACGCCCTCGCCGCCGGGCGCGCGGTCGCCGACGCGCTCGCGTACCTGCACGCCGCGGGCGTCACCCACCGCGACGTGAAGCCCTCCAACGTGCTGCTCGTCGGCGGTGACCCCGCGCGCGCCACCCTGCTCGACCTCGGCATCGCCCGCAGCGGCCCCGACGCCGCCGGCCTCACCGCCACCGGCGTCCTCGTCGGCACCCCGGGCTACATGGCCCCCGAGCAGGTGCGCGACCCGCGGCGGGCGGGGCCCCCGAGCGACGTGTTCTCGCTCGGCTGCGTGCTCTTCGCCGCCCTCGCCGGCCGCGAGGCCTTCACCGGCGCCACCGTCCTCGAGATCGTCGCCCACGCCCTGTACGCCCCCGCGCCCGCGATCCGCTCGGTCGAGCCCGGCGTGCCCGCGGCGCTCGCGG
>JAQBQI010000328.1 GCA_028287085.1 Myxococcaceae bacterium | reverse complement strand
GAGCCCTGCCCCCGCCCCGCGGGGGTAGGGCGCGCGGCAGCGCGGAAGGGGGCCCACGAAGCCAACCGACCTGGCACCGTCGCCCTGGGATGTTGGATGGGGGAGGGGAGCTGCCCCAGACGCATCGAGGCTACGGGGCCTACTCGAGCTCGTTGGTGATGACGATCTGCGCGCCCTGGATCTCGCCCGCGTTGAGCGAACCGCTGCGGCTGAAGGTCGAGTTGATGTTGTCGCCGTCGATGTTGCCGTTGGCCGCCGCGGTGAAGTTGCTCGCGCTCGCGCTGGCCACGTAGGAGTAATAGAGCGGCGAGTCGACGGAGAAGCCGATCGCGCTCCAGCCCGAGTTGCTGGTGAAGTTGGTCGGCTGGGCCGGGTACTTCGACGCCGACGGCGTGGTGGAGGGGGTCTGGGTGGCCGAGGCGAAGCTGGCGACGCTCTGCTCGGAGGCCTGGTTGAAGTACGCGACCTCGCCCTGGTAGATCTTCGAGATGTTGCCAGTCGCCTCGCTGGTCTTCGAGCGCTTCACGTAGCGGGTAAACGCGGGAATCGCGACGGCCGCGAGGATGCCGAGAATGACCACGACGATCATCAGCTCGACCAGGGTGAAACCCGCGAGAACCTTCTTCATGGAACGCTTCATTGAGGTCATCTCTCTCTCGGTTGAGAACCGCACCGCAGAACCCCACGGTGGAAGCCCGGACGCGCCCGCTCCCACCGTCGATGACCGCCGCCTTTGCGGATTCGGTGCCAGTTCTTCCAGACATTTTTGCCACACAGCAGGATTCCCGCTTTTTCCGGCAGGAATGCGAGACGCGCGGGCCGCTGGGGGGAGAGGTAGGTAGAACGGTGACGAGATGCGCGGATGTGGTGCCGCGATTCGTCAGCCCGGACGGGGCGGAGGGGAGTGGAGGGGGTGATCAGAGGCCGGCCGGGCGGGGCCTCGGAATGGGCACCGTCGCGGGGGCGGCGGGGGCGGCGGCGGCGCCGAGCGAGCTGGCGTCGACGCCGTGCTTCGTGCAGGCGGCGGCGAGCTCGGCGGCACTGAGCACCTTCACGGCCTCGAAGTGCATGGCGTCCTTGTTCTTGCTGTACCAGCCGCCCCAGTAGAGGCCGAAGTCGGTGCAGAAGTCGGCATACTCGCTGAGGCTGCCGGCGGTGCCGCGGGCGGCGGGCGCGGCGCCGTAGCCGTTCTTCTCGCTGCTCACGTCGATGGCCGTGCCGAGGGCGTGATTGGAGAGCTTCGCGGAGTTGTTGGTGATCGTGCGCGCCACGAAGGTGCCCGCGTTGTTCAAGATCTTCGCGGCGTGCCCCTTGGCCGCGCCGGCCTTGAAGAAGGCCTCGAACTGCGGCGCGATGCGCTTGTGGAACTTCATCGTCCCGAGCACCGGAATGGCCGCGACCTTCACCGAGACGATGTTCTTGGTGACCCAGTCGGCGGGCGAGGTGATGGTCGCGTGGCGCTGCGTGCAGGCGGCGTTGAAGCACCCGCCCGCCGTCCACTCGTACTTGAACTCCGCGCCGTACACCGGGTCCTTGTCGAGTGACTTGTAGACCGCGTTGGCCGGCTTGGCCGGGTCGACCACCACCGGCGGGCGCGCGGCCTTCTTGCGCCGCCCCTTGCGGCCGGCCTTCACCGGCTTCGCCTTGTGCTTGCCGTGGACGACCTTCTTCTTCGTCGCTGTCATCGCTCAGCCCTCCGGCTCTTCCCCGTCGGAGCAGTCGTCCGGGAGGATCTCCACCTCCAGGTCGTCCTCGTCGTCGGTGAACACCACGCAGGTGTTCCCGCGGTGGTCCGAGCGCCCGTGGTGCTCCTTGCCGTCCTTGGTGCGAATCACGTAGCGCGTGAACGGGAGCATCTCGCCGAACTCGTCCTCGAGCTCGAAGCCGCCGCAGTAGGGCAGCGGCGCCGGCCCGTCGCCCTTCTTGTAGTTGCCGATCACCACGTTGCCGCTGCCCCCGACGAGCGCCCCGTTGCCGCCGCAGTGCTCGACGGGGTCGCCCACGCGCGCGGCGTTGCGCCCGTTGATGAACACCCCGGGCGCGCCGTCGGTGACCTCCCAGCCGTTCTCGCCGCAGCAGGCCGCGTGGCTGCCGCGGTCGTCCTTGCGCAGCGCATACACCCCGTTGATGAGCACGTTGACCGAGCCGCTCGTGGCGGGCCCCGTCACGTCGTGCGGGCACGCCGGGCAGCCGTGGCCGCAGGCCGGGCAGTGCGAGGGATCACCGATTCTGCACGCGTCGGGCATCGCTCCTCCTCAGTTGATCTTGACGATGCCGCCCTGGATCACGACCTCCCGGTCGCCCATCACCGTCACCGTCTGCGCGGTGATCAGGATGGTCTCCGGGGTCATCACGATCTTGCTCTCGCCGCACTCGATGATCACCCGCTTGTCGCCGCGCAGGTACAGCGTCTCGTCGGCCTGCAGCGTCGCGCCGCGCGAGCCGTGCGCGGTCATGTCGAGGTTCTGCATCACCTCGAGCGCGTCGTTCTCGCGCACCAGCGAATTGCGGTTCTTCTCGATGATGTTGCGCTCGTTGGCCTTGATCGTCTTGATGCGGTTGTTGCCGACGAAGAGCGCCTGGTTGTGGTCGACCTTGGTGCCCTGGTCGTTGAGCACCCACTCGTTCAGGTCCTTCTCCGCGCGGAGGTAGACCTCCTCACTGCCCTTCTGGTCCTCGAAGCGCAGCTCGTTGTAGCCGCCGCCGCCGGGGGTCGAGCGCGTCTTGATCGTGCTCCGGGTCTTCTCGCGCGGCAGCTCGTAGGCCGTGTGGTTCTCGCCGTTGTAGACGCAGCCCGTCACCAGCGGCCGGTCGGGATCACCGTCGAGGAAGGTCACCAGCACCTCCATCCCGATGCGCGGCGTGAAGACGAAGCCCCAGTCGGGCCCCGCCCACACCTGCGAGACGCGCATCCAGCACGAGCTCTTCTCGTCGGATTTGCCCTGCCGGTCCCAGTGAAACTGCACCTTGATGCGGCCGTGGACGTCGACGTAGATCTCCTCGCCCGACGGCCCCACCACGCGGGCCGACTGCGAGCCCTGCACCACCGGCCGCGGCGTCACCTTCGCCGGCCGC
The DNA here is from genome assembly GCA_028287085.1 of Myxococcaceae bacterium. Classification (GTDB taxonomy): domain Bacteria; phylum Myxococcota_A; class Polyangia; order Polyangiales; genus SCUS01. Next base: position 1,343 of record JAQBQI010000328.1, on the reverse strand, counting down.
CACGCCGTCGCGACGGGCACGCACTCGAAGGTGTTGGCGTAGCGCCGCGCCGTCTCGCGGCCGTGCTGGGCGACGCCCGCCTCGCGCAGCGCGCCGGCGAGGTGCTCGCTCGCGCGCACGTCCTCGGGCAGGTCGCTCCAGGCCTGGTAGGTGTGCTCGACGCGCGTCAGCAGGAAGCGCCCGTCGCCGTCGTCGCGCTGGTGGCCCAGCAGGTCGAAGGTGAGCCCCGGGGTGAAGCCCGTGACGTTGCCCGCGCCGCGGCCGGTCTTGGCGCGGGCGTGCTCGCCCTCGTAGCGCACCTTCGCCTGGCGCGTGCCGTCGTGGGCCTCGTGGGTCTTGGAGCCTTCGCTGTACTGGTAGATGTCGAGCCGCGAGGGGTGGTCGTAGACGGGGCGCTCGCCCGCCGCGCCGGGGTGCGACTGCGTGAGGTGGAGCGTCGCGCGCGGCCGGGTGAAGTCGTAGTCGCGCACGGTGCGCCCGGTGGCGCGCAGCTCGCCCGTGACGTCGAACCACTGCACGCTCTCCTCGCGGCGCACGTGGGCGCCCGCGTCGCCGACGGCGAAGGCGCCGCGCTCGCCGGCGAGGTGCGTCCAGCGGGGGTTGTCGTCGACGAGGGTGAAGGTCTCGCCGTCGTCGCGGTCGTGGCGGAAGTGGTAGGCGATGCCTTCCTCTTCGAGGAGGCGCGAGACGAAGGCGAGGTCGGTCTCGTGGTGCTGGAGGCAGTAGATGCGCGGGGGCAGACCGTCGAGCGAGCCGGGCACGTCGGCGCCGCCCTGCTTCTGGTAGACCCCGGCGGCCTTGAGCACGTCGCGCACGACCGCCGCGACGGGCACCTCCTGGAAGATGCGCGAGTCGACGCGCTGCGAGAGGGCCCAGAGCGCGGGCACCACGACGACGCGCACGTAGCGGTGCGTGGCGGTGGTGCCGAGGTCCTCGACGCGGCGCACGATGCCGCCGATGCGGCGGTGGTGGTGGCCGCGGCGCAGGTCGACGCGGGCGCGCTCGCCGAGGAGGGCGTCGGGCTCGGCGCCGGGCACCGGGAGGGTGAGCACGAGGCTGCACTCGAAGGGCTCGGAGAGCGCCTCGCGCTGGGAGAAATAGACGACCTGCCAGGGGAGCCCGTCGGCGCCCGTGAAGTCGGCGGTGGGCTCCGGCAGGATGGGGGATTGGAGCGCGTCGGGGAGGTCCATCGGCGGGTGTCTCGACTCCTCTGCCGTCGGCCGACGGCGGGGCGGATGGTATCGCAACAGGCGCGGCGATCGGGGCTGGAAGCCGCGGCAAATCGTGGTGATCACGGCGGTGACCAGCGACCTCACCCGCGCTGCCGCGCCGCCCTCTCCATG
>JAQBQI010000318.1 GCA_028287085.1 Myxococcaceae bacterium | reverse complement strand
GAGCCCTGCGGTGGGCGCGGCCGGCGCCTCGACGACGACCTCGACGTCGGCGCGCCGCGGGCCCAGCCACTCCCGCACCGCCGACCGCATCATCATCGCCGTCATCAGGAACCGCGGCGTCGTCAGCGTCGGCGCCGCCGACAGCACCTGCGTCGCCTCGAAGGCCAGCTCGGGGAAGGCCCCGTACAGCGCGCGGAAGGCCTCCCGGCGCATCGCCGCGTGGGGGCAGTCCACCGCCGGCGTCGGGTCGATCTCCCGCACCAGGTCGGACACGTCGATGCCCAGCCGCCGCAGCATCGGCAGCCGCGCGCTCATCAGCTCGGCCAGCGCCCCGTAGCCCGACCGCCCCGCCGACCGCGGCGGCGCGCAGGCGGGGCACGGCGCCCACTGCTCGGTCACGCGCTTGAGCGCGGCGCGCAGCGCCGACAGCGCCGCCAGCGAGGCGCCGTCGATCGCCGGCGCGGCCGCCGCCTCGTCGACGAGCCACGCCGGGTGCGAGAGCAGCGCGTGCTCGGCCAGCAGGTCGCGCAGCCCCGGCCCGTAGCCGCTGAACTCCGCCGAGACGAGCCACTGGTCGAGCGCGAACTCCACCGTCGCCGCCTTCGAGCCGCCCGCGCGCTCGCTCGCCGCCGCGGCCTCCGGCGTCAACCGCAGCGTCAGGGCCTCCCACCGCCCGTCGCTCTCGCGCCGGCGCAGCGTCGCCGTGCCCAGCCAGAGTTCGTCGACGGTGTACTCCCGCTGCGGCGCGCGCGCCGAGAGGCCCGCCACCGCGTCGAGGCGCGCGCGCAGCGGGTCGTCGCTCACGCGCCCTCCTTGGCCGCCGCGCCCAGCGAGAGGAAGGCCCGCAGCGCGCGGTCGTCCATCTCGGTGATCCACGACTCGTCGGCCCCGCCGAGGATCTTGTCGGCCATCGCCCGCTTGGTCTCCAGCAGCTCGGCGACGCGTTCCTCGAGGGTCCCTTCGGTGACGAGGCGGTACACGTTCACGCGGCGCGTCTGGCCGATGCGGTGCGCGCGGTCGGTGGCCTGGTCCTCGACGGCGGGGTTCCACCAGCGGTCGTAGTGGATGACCGCCGAGGCCGCCGTGAGGTTGAGCCCCGTGCCGCCCGCGCGCAGCGAGAGGATCAGCACCGGCGACCCCGTGCCCGCCTGGAAGCCCTCGACGAGGGCCTCGCGCTGCGCGGTGGTGAGGCTGCCGTGATAGAAGCCCGCGTCGAGCTTGAAGCGCGCGGCGAGGGCCCGCTGGAGGATGCGGCCCATCTCCATGAACTGCGTGAAGATCAGCACGCGCTGCTCCTCGGCGAGGAGTTCTTCGAGCACGTCGAGCACGCGGTCGAGCTTGCCCGAGCGGCCGAAGAGCACCGCGGGGCGCTCGGGCTCGAAGCTCTCGGGGTGGTTGCAGATCTGCTTGAAGCGCGTGAGCGCCGCGAGGATGTGCGCGCGCCGCTGCATCCCGTCCTTGTCCTCGATGCCCTGGAAGGTGGCCTCGGTCATCGCCTGGTAGAGCGCCACCTGCTCGGGGGTGAGCTCGCAGGCGAGGTCTTGCAGCTGCAGCGGCGGGAGGTCGGCGGCGACGGCCGGGTCGCGCTTGGTGCGCCGCAAGAGGAAGGGCCCGACGCGGCGGGCGAGGCGCGCGTGCGCGGTGGCGTCGCCGTTGCGCGCGGGCGTCTCGAAGGTGCGCGCGAAGCGGGTCGCGCCGCCGAGCAGCCCCGGCACCGTCACGTCGAAGATCGACCAGAGGTCGCGCAAATGATTCTCGACCGGCGTGCCCGTGAGCCCGAACTTCGACTCGGCGTCGAGGTTGCGCAGCGCCCGCGTCTGGAGCGCGTTGGGGTTCTTGAGGTTCTGGGCCTCGTCGATGATCACGGCGCCCCAGCGCACCGCAGTGAGCAGCGCCTCGTCGCGGCGCGCGACGGCGTAGCTGGTCACCACCACGTCGCTCTTCGTCGCGGCCTGCGCGAAGGCGCCCGCGTCGCGCTCGCGGCCGAGGCCCTGGTGCACGAAGACGCTCAATCCCGGCGTGAACTTCCGCGCCTCCTTGGCCCAGTTGATCACCACCGCGGTGGGGCACACCACGAGGTCGGGCCCGCGCGGGGCGGGCGCGCCCGGCGCGCGGCGCGTCGCCAGCAGCGCGAGCACCTGCACCGTCTTGCCGAGGCCCATGTCGTCGGCGAGGCAGCCGCCGAAGCCCTGCGCCGCGAGGAAGGCCAGCCACGAGAGGCCGCGCTCCTGGTACGGGCGCAGCGCCCCGCGGAAGCCCGCCGGGGCGGCGATGGCGGGCACCCCGGCGCCGTCGCGCAGGCCCGACAGGAAGGACTCCCACCGCGCCGAGAACACCGACTCGACCTGCGCGGCGCGCTCGGCGGCCCACTCGTCGTCGAGGGCGATGGCGCCGGAGTAGTTCACGCCGCGGTCGGCGCCGAGGTTGCGCAGCACCTTCTCGCGGGCGCGCAGCAGCTCCATCGCGGCCACGAGGTCGGCGCGCGGGAGTACGTGGTCGTGTATCTTCAGGAAGGCGTCGGTGCTCGATTGCAGCAGCGACGCGGCGGCGGCGGGGTCGAGGGTGTCGTCGCCGAGGGCGAGCTCGAGGTGCGGGACGAAGCGCGCCGAGTGCAGCCCGAGGCGGGTCGGGTCGGCGGGGTCGCCGGCGAGGTCCCAGCGCACGCGGACGCGCGCGATCGACGCGCTGCCGGGGGCGGCGGTGAAGGCGACGAGGTCCTTCGGGCGGCGGCGCGCCGTGGGCAGGCCGAGGGCGTCGACCCACTCGTCGTACTCGTAGCCGGCGAGGGCGCCGGGGCGCTGGGCGAGCACGCGCTGGGCGAGGTCTTCGGTCACGCGGAGCTGGCCGGTGAGCGCCTCCGGGCGGCGGAGCAGCATGCCGCCGCTGGCGACGACGCTGCGCCAGTCGCGGGCGACGACGGGCGCGGGGTGCAGGAAGAGCCGCTCGTCGTGCTCGACGAAGGCGTCTTCGAGCGAGCCCTGCGCGGCGAGCGCGGCGAGCGGCAGGAAGGCGCGCTCGTCCTTGAGCACGCCGAGCTCGAGGGCCCAGGTGTCGCCGCGCGCGTCGGGCGCGTCGAGGGGGTGCAGGCGCGCGTGGAGGTGGTCGCGCGGGGGCGCGGCGACGGGCGCGAGGAAGGGGTGCTGGGGGAAGAGGCAGCTGCCGTGGGCGCGGTGCATCGGGGCCGCGTCGCCGCGCGCGACGGCGGCGGCGAGGGAGGCGACGACGGACTCGTCGGAGGGCGCGTCGGGGGCGCCCGCGGAGGCGGCGCTGAAGGCCTCGAGCAGGAAGAGGGCGAGGCGCGTGGGGCGGCGCTCGAAGCTCCAGGCGTTGGGGTCGGTGTCGTCGATCGCCGCGAGCAGGGGCGGCGCCGCGAAGGCGCGGTGGAGCCGGTGCAGCTCGGCGAGCGTGACGGGCGGGACCCACCCGAGCACGACGGGCTGGGCGGGCTGCGGCAGCGCGTGGACGAGCGCGTGGAGCGCGGCGGGGCTGGGCGCGAGCGTCGGGAGCAGCGGCCCGCGGGCGACGCGCGCGGCGAGCTCGTCGAGGAGGGCGACGACCGCGGGCGCGTGGGGCGAGACGAGGCCCGCGCCGTAGCGGGTCGACCAGTCGTGCAGCAGGCGGCCCAGCGGCGCGAGGGTGAGCGCCGGGGGGATGATCCACGCGTCGACGAGGAACTCCATGAGCCCGTGGTCGCGGGCGTCGAGGGCGGCGCCGCGGAGGTCCATGGCGGGGACGAAGCCGGGGAGTGGGACGGGTCGCGCGTTGGCGAGGCGCGGCAGGCGGACGACGAGCTGGGTGCGCTCGGCGTCGGCGGGCACGGCGGCGGGGCGGTCGCGGTGGGCGACCTGCGCGGGGTGGGAGCGGACCTGCGAGGGGTTGAGCCGCGGCGCGCGGAAGGCGGGCGGGTCGCTCAGGCGCTCGAACCAGACGGCGAAGCGAAACGATCCACCGTAGGGGATGAGCTGAACGTGGAGTCCGAGCGGGGTGGTCACGGCGGTACCGACGCCGCGGAAGGTATCGCGCTGCGAGCGCGAGAGGAGCGCGAAGTGACGGGGGTGAGCGACGATGATCGACGGATCACCCCGTCGGCCTCAGCCCTCGCTGATTGACAATCAGCGACCGAACATCTTGAGTCCGAAGAAGATGAGCGCGGCGCCGCCGAGCCCGCCCCCGAGGAGCAGGTAGAGCATCGACCAGCCGGCGGCGAGAACAGGCGTAGCGGTGGCGAGGGTCTGGATCATGGGTGTTCTCCTCTCGAGAGGCGTCGTTGGATTGGCCTCGCATCGTGCTCGGCTTCAATGCAGAGCATTGCAACGCACAAGCCACCCATGACGTCCTCCCTCGAGACGAGCGCCGTCGGCCCCGTCGCCCCTCGCTGGCACACCGCGCTGCTCGTGGCGCTGTACCTCTCCGTCGCCGTCGTGGGCTCGCAACTGCCCGACGGCGGCGCCGCCGCGAGCGCCCTCCCCGGCGGCCACGGGCGCGTCGTCGCGCGCTACCTCCCGCTGCTGCTCGTGCAATGGGGAACTCTCTTCTACGTCGCCCGCGTCGGCCGCCCGCGCAGCGCGCTGCGGGCCCTGCTCGGCGCGCCCTGGAGCACCGCTCGCCGCGCCGCCGTCGACCTCGCGCTCGCCGCCGCGGGGTGGGTCGCGATCCGTGCCACCGAGCTCGCCTGGGCTCAAGCCACCGCGGGGGGCAGCGCCCCATCTGTGGCGGCGCTGCTGCCCCGCACCGCCCCCGAGCTGCTCGCGTGGGCCGTCGTGTCGGCGAGCGTGGGCTTCTGCGAGGAGGTCGTCTTCCGGGGATACCTGCTGACGCAGTTCGAGGCCTTCACGGGCCGCGCGTGGGTGGCGGTGTTGTTACAAGCCGCCCTCTTCGGCCTCGCCCACGGCGAGCAGGGACCGTCGGCCATGCTCCGCGCCGCCTTCTACGGCGTCGGCTTCGGGGCGCTCGCGCGGTGGCGCCGCAGCCTCGCGCCCGGCATCGTCTGTCACGTCGCCACCGACCTCGCGAGCGGGCTGCTGCGGTGACGCCCCGACCCCGGGAGCCCCGCGAGGGAAAACCGCAAGGGCGCAAAGGGCGCAAGGGCGGAGGAGGCTCGGCGCCGCGGTCTTGCGAGCCGGTACGGCGGGCGGGTCCGGTCGCACGCGAGGTGCACGACTCAAGTCCGTGCCCTCCCTTCCCTTCTCACCCTCGCGACCCTTGCGCCCTTGCGGTTTTCTCTGGCGGCGTTCGCGACACCGACACGCCGGACGCGCGCAGGCACGACCAGCCGCCGGTGCGAGGCAGGCTCTCAACCCGTCACATCCACTGCGACGGGGCACTCGCGCCCCTGCGGTTTCGTCGACGCTCGTCGGCGTCACCGCGGCCACCGCTCGATCGCCCGCTGACGTCTGGCACCCGCTCAACTCACCGTAGTACTTCCTCGCAGGGAATATGACGGGTTCAGGGGTGGGCTGGGTTCGTGGCCCCCTCACCGCGCTGCCGCGCGCCCTCACCCCCATCGAATGATGGGGGCAAGGGCTCCGACGTCATGACGTGAGCGATGGGCTGAGAGGTCCGAACGCCGTCAGCTCGACCGCGAC
>JAQBQI010000301.1 GCA_028287085.1 Myxococcaceae bacterium | reverse complement strand
CGCCGCGTAGCGGGCGACGCGCACGGGGCGGGCGAGCGCCTCGAAGGCGGCGTCCCAGGCGGCGCGCACCGGGGCGAGCACGTGGTCGGAGGAGAGGTCGCCGGCGCGGCGGTAGTCGGCGGCGGGGTCGCCCTGGGGGAGGCCGCGGGCGCACGCGACGACGGCGGCGCGGGCGGCGGCGGCGAGGGGCGAGTCGGGGGCGGCGCGGGTGAGCTTGATGACGCGGTCGGCGTTGGCGGCGTCGAGGAGCTTGCGCACCACCGCAGTGAAGGCGTCGGCGTTGAGGCCGACGCGGAAGGCGCGGAGCACGTACGAGACGCCCAGCGCGACGCCCGTGACGACCATCAACCAGGGGACGAAGGAGGGGACCATCGCCGCGCGACGATAGCGCGCTCGCGGTCGCGGACGGGCGGTGCGGGTGAACGGGAGGCAGCGGGTCGACGCCGGCCGCGCACCCGCGTCGGCGCGCGGGCTCACGCCCCCATGAAGTCGCCCTTCTGCAACGCGACGCCCTCGCGGCGCAGAATCGCGTACGCCGTCGTCACATGAAAGAAGAAGTTGGGAATCGCGAACTGCGTGATGAACAGATCACCGCGATAGCTCGACCCGCCGCCCCGATGGGGGAGCTCGATGGTGCGCGCGAGCCCCGCTTCGAGCGCCCCGGCGTCGACCGCGGCGAGTGACGCGATCGCCGCGTCGAGGCGCGCGTAGATGGCGGCGAAGCTCCGGGCGTCGTCGGGCAGCGGCGCGGCGGGCGCGTCGAGCAGGCGGGCGACGGCGAGCTTCGCCCCCTCCGCGGCCCAGTGCGCTTGCACGGCGAGCGAGTGCATGTCCGCGGCGAGGTGCGCGTCGAGCAGGGTCGAGGGGTCGATCCCGCGCTCGGCCGCGAAGGCTTCGCCTTTCCGGAGTACCGTCTCGAGGTTGGTGAGACCCCGCACGAAAATGGCCGCGGAGACGTCGATGGCTTTCAACATGGGTGGGCTCTACGACGACCGCGCGGGTGCGTATTGAACAACCCCGACAGATCACCGCCGCCCCCGCGCGGCGTCGTGCGCGCGCCCCGGGCCGACGGCCTCCTCGACGGCCGCCGCGTCCTGCCCGGCCCCTCGCTCGCGCCCTACGTGCACCACCTCTGGTCGGTGCGCTGGTCGGTGCGCTCGCCCTTCGTCGCCGAGGCGTTGGCCCACCCGGCCGCGCAGATCACCCTCGTCGGCACCGCGCGAGGCTCGCGCGTCGACGTCGCCGGGGTGCAGCGGGGTCGGGTCACGGGCGTGCTGGAGGGCGACGGGTGGAGGCTCGGGATCACCTTCCGCCCGGCGATGTTTCAAGCGCTGCTGGGGGCGTCGATGGCGGGCCTCACCGACCGGGTGGTTCCGCTGGGCGGCCTGCTCGCGTCGCGGGCGAAGACCGCCGCGTGGCGACGCGCCGTGGCCGCGACGCGCGACGCCGACGAGCGCTTCGCCGTCACCGAAGCCTTCCTCGCGCCGCTGCTCCCGCCGCCCCCGCCGGCGGCCGTGCGCCTGCGCGACCTCGTCGAGCGCATGGCCCGCGACCGGTCGATGCTGCGCGTCGCGGACGTGTGCGCGGCGGGCGGGCTCGACGAGCGGGCGTTGCAGCGGGCCTTTCGCACGTACGTGGGGGCGAGTCCCAAGTGGGTCATTCAGCGCTATCGACTCCACGAGGCGGCGGCGCAGCTGAAGAGCCCGCACCCGCCGGAGCTCGCCGCGCTGGCGGCCTCATTGGGGTACGCCGATCAGGCGCACTTCAATCGGGACTTCAAGCGGATGGTGGGAGCGACGCCGCGCGCGTTCGCCGCTCGGCGCTGAGGGGCGCGACCAGCGCATCACGGGATGCGCCCGCACATCACCGAAGGGGCGGATGGAGGGGAGTGCCGCATAGGCGTTAACCACCTCGTTGCCCGGCGGATAAACCCCTTTCCCTTCTACACATCCGGGCAGTGGTGCACCCCGCCGGGGTCGGTGGGGTTGGGGCGCTGGCCCTCCCCCCAGCGACCCCCGCGGATGGCATCACTCCGGAGATGTGTAGAAGGGAAAGGGGTTTACCCGCCGGGCAACGGCGTCAAGGTGGTTAACGCCTATGGGAGGGTGAGGGACCCGGCGACGAGGTCACCCCAAAGGGCCCATGAGCCGGGAGTCCAACGAGGCACCCGCGTCGGCACGACACCGCTGATGGGTTACAGATCACCGGTGTATGCGAAGTGCCCGATGGTCGACGAACCGTCGAGTGCGCCGACGCACCCGCTGGAGAGCTCGCTGGCTCCCCCGGGGGCCCAGACTCGATCGCCTCTGCGGTGCCCGGCCGGGAACACCCGTTGCGGAACGCCCGGCGGACTGCTCGTGTCGGTCGCCGGTGGGACGGGCGAGGACTACTCCACGTGCACGTCGTTCGCGGCGGTGTCTCGCCCCACGACGCGGGGGTTCGCGCGCGTCTGGCAGGGCGTCACCGACGTCTTTCAACGCTCGATGGACGCCTGCCTGCTCTCGACCACGTGGCAGTTTCGCTACGTCAGTGCGCGCTCACTGTCGGCGACCCGCGAGCGCACCGCGCGCTTCGTCCCGCAAGGGTTCGCACCCGACCTGCTGCGCAGCCTGCGTCGGGAGTGCACCCCGGCGCCGCGTCGGGTCGCGCGCATCGCGCTCGCGCCGTGACCTCCCTTCCGAGCGCGGTCCGTGCGGGCGTCGAGGCACGCCGAGTGGGCCCGGAGGACTTCACGAATGCCGCCCGGTGATTCGGTATCAGCGTCGCCGCCCGTCGATCGGTGGCCGGATATCCGTCTTCGGTTTCGGGCTCGAACCAGGGGGCCGAGGTTCGGCGGAGGGGGCCGTTTGCACGGCGCGATTCTGTGATATCGGAGCCATTGGGTCGGCTGGCGGGAGAAAACCCATGGCAATTCAATTCGAGCGGTGGACGAGGGCGGTTCGGCGGCATCCCCTGGCGGCGGCGAGCGCCCTCGGTTCGGTGCTGATGGCCGGGATGGGCGTCGGGTACGCGGTGGTGAACGTGAGCCCGAGCGGGGGCGTCGTGCGCGCCTGCTACGTGACCGCCTCGGGCACGATGCGCCTGGTGAACTCGTCGTCGGACTGTCGCAACGGCGAGGACTACGTGCAGTGGAACGTCCAGGGCCCGGTCGGTCCGGCGGGTCCCGTCGGGGCCACCGGGTCGACGGGTGCGACGGGTGCGACGGGTGCGACGGGTGCGACGGGTGCGACGGGCGAGACGGGTGCGACGGGCGCGACGGGCGCGACGGGCGCGACGGGCGCGACGGGGTCGCAGGGCCCGGCCGGACCGCAAGGTCCGGCGGGCGAGACGGGTGCGACCGGGGCGACGGGCGCGGCGGGTGCGACCGGGGCGCAGGGGGCCACCGGACCGATGGGTCCCATGGGCCTGTCGGGGGCGACGGGCGCGACCGGTCCGACGGGCGCGAAAGGCGAGCAGGGGGACTCGGTGTCGAGCACGCCGGAGGCGCAGGGCGCCAACTGCCAGTACGGCGGCGTGCGGGTCGTGTCGGCGAGCGGCAACTCGTACGTGTGCAATGGCCCGCCCGGCGCCGCGGGAGCGGCGGGCGTCGCGGGCGCGACCGGTCCGGCCGGCCCGATCGGACCGGCGGGCGCGAACGGCGGCATCGGACCGATGGGCCCGCAGGGGCCGGCGGGCGCCACGGGCGCCACGGGCGCCACGGGCGCCACGGGCGCGACCGGACCTCAGGGGCCGCCCGGGCTCAGCGACACCATCATCGCGGCCTTCGACATGCAGCACAGCATCGACGACCGCAGCGGCTGGACGCACGTGGAGGACCTGGGTGACGACACCTGCCATCTCAACATCCCGCTCGGCTTCACGTTCGACGGCTTCGGGGCCAGCACGTCGTCGATCAGCCTCTCGTCGAACGGATTGCTCTTCTTCGGCCAGGGATGTTCGCCGTCCTTCGGCAACACGGGGCTGCCGACCGGCATCACCAACGACGCGTTCCTCGCGTACTTCTGGGATGACCTCAAGGACTACGGCTCGGGCGAGTACTTCGAGTACACGACCTTCGGCACCGCGCCCGGCCGCGTGTTCAACCTGTACGTCCGCAATCGTCTGTTCTCGGCCGACTGCGGCTCCAACCCGATTCAACTCATGATCCAGATCCACGAGCAGTCGAACCTGGTGAACGTGACCTACTCCGGATTCTCCGGGTGCGCGCAGATTCGCGGCAGCTCGGCCACCCTGGGGCTCCAGTCCGTCGGCGGCATCAACGCGCAGGCGATGACGGCCGGCTACAACGTGCCCCTGCTCGACGACAACTCCAACCGCCAGTCGATGAGCTTCCACCCGCCGCAGTGATCCGCCGCCTCGACCGGCGCCTTCCGGCGCGGTCATTCAACAAGACATAGGCGACTCGGCTCATGGGCCCTTCGGGGTGAAGGCCCGTGAACCGGACCGCCCGCCCCGGGGCCGCCGCCGCCGCCGCAGACGCAGCTGCACAACGGGGCGGGCGCGGGCGCCCTCGCACGCGCCGGCCGCGTCGCGGCAGCGGTAGCGTGGGTCGGACTGCGGCGCGAGCAGCTCCAGCACGCAGCGCGCGGCGAGCCCGCACGGGGGGGCGTTCATGTCGTCGCAGGGCATCGTCGGCGACGGTGGCGTCGCGGCGAGCGGGTCGAGGGGCGGGGCCGCGGGGGGCAGCGGCGGCGAGAGCGTGAGGCGCGCGACGGCGATGTCCTGGTCGACCCACTCCATCACGTCGCCCGCGGTGCGAACGCGAAACGAGCGGTTGCTCCAGCGCTTCGAGCGGAGGGTGATATTGGCGGCGTCGCCGGTGAAGGTGCCGCGGCTGGTGCACTCCGCGCCCGGGGTGCAGTCGTACTGGAGCTCGGTGAAGGTCCCGGAGTGGCCGTCGGGCGACGGCGCGACACCGGGATGGGTTACCGATCACCGGTGGATGCGAAGCGCCCGATGGTCGACGAACCGTCGAGTGCGCCGACGCACCCGCTGGAGAGCTCGCTGGCGCGCTGGTGAGCGTGCGCGGGGTGGGCACGCTCCCCGCGATGCGCTGACGCGGCGACCGCGGGTACGCTGCGCCGATGCGCCAACCCGACCCCGCCGCCCTCCCCGCCTTCGTGCGCGCCATGTACCTCGCGATGACCGCGCACCCGCGCCGCGACACCCCCGACGCGGCCACGCTTCCGCTGCTCGACGCCGCGCTCCCCGCCGACCTCCACGCGCTCGTGTACGCCTGGACCTTCCACGCGTCCCCGGGCGGCGGCGCGCTGCGCAGTTGGGACGTCTTCGAGCGCTGGGACTTCTGCTTCTCGATCGCGCCGTGCGAGGCCCGCGAGGTCGACCGCGTGTGCCGCGCGCTCGCGGGCTCGTCGGCGCGCCCGGCCGTGGAGCCGGGTTTCTACGTGGAGCTCGGCGCCGACGCGGGCGGCACGCAGTTCTTCGCGACGGTGCGCGACGGCCGGACGGAGGTGTTCGGCCCGGAGCGCGGCGAGGACTTCGGCGACGTCGGGGGTTTCCTCGGGTGGCTATACGAGCGCGCCGACGGCGAGCGTGAACCGGCGCTGGTCGCGGTGTCGCCGGCGCTGTTCGCCGACGACGGCGGGTGAGGCGTCAGTCCCCGTAACCGCCCGCGCGGCGCTCCCTGAAGTCCCAGGTGCGCCACGAAAACGGGGCGACCCTGACCTCAAGCCTCGCGTTGTCATCGCGTCGGAATACGTGATCTGGTAAAGGCCCCGCGACTCGCCCGGCGGCCGCGTGGAGGGGAGGTAGCGCGGCACGAGCTTCTCCAGCGTCTCGGGGTAATGGCCCTGTTCGACGCGGTAGCGATCGACCGCCGGGATGATGAGCCGCTGGCTGCGCAGGGCGAGCCCGACGCCCTTCCACTGATCGAGCCCGACGGCGAGCGCCGCCCCGACCACGACCACCGCGACGTCGATCGCCCACTGCCGCGCGCGTTCCGGTGGGTTCAGCGTCGGCTCGCGGTACGGCGCCACGTCCAGGAGGCTGAAATGGGTGGAGGGGCCCGTTCGGGGCTCAGGGCAGGTCGTCGAGCGCGAGGCGGCACGCGACGGCGTCGGGGTGCCTCATCCCGAGGGTGGCCCGGTAGGTCGCGAGGGCGTCGCGGTAGAGGGCCCGGGCCTCGGCGACGCGGCCCTGGTCGCGGCGCAGCGCGGCGAGGTTGGCGGTGGTGAGCGCGACCACGGGGTGGGCCGGTCCGAGCGCGCGGGACAGCGTGTGGAGCGCGCGGCCGTAGAGGCGGGACGACTCTGCGCGGCGACCGTCCGCGTGGCAGAGGGCCGCGAGCTGGCCGAGGTTGAAGCCCACCTCGAAGTGCCTCCGCCCGAGGAGCCGCTCGAACACGTCGAGCGCCCGTCGGTAGAGCGCCTCGGCCTCGGCGTACCGCCCCCGCTCGTGCACGATGGCGGCGAGCGCCGCGACGTCGGCGGCGGTGTCCACGTGCTCCGCGCCCACGGCCGCCTCGCGCAACGCCACCGAGCGTCGGGCCCACGGCTCCGCCTTCGCGAGGCGCCGCCGGGCGTGCTCGAGCCCGCCGAGGTTGTGGGCGAGCGTCGCGAGCAGCGGGCCGGCCTCCTCCAGGCGCTCCGCGAGGCCGAGGGCGCGGCGGTAGAGCCTCGCGGCCTCGGCGTAGCGACCGGCGAACTTGTACGCGACCCCGAGGCCGTTCATCGCCGCGGCGAGCTCGACCGCGGGGAGCCCGCGCCGCGCGAGCGCGATGGCGCGCCGGTACGGGACCACCGCGAGGCCGTACTCGCCGCGGGCCACCCGCAGCTCGCCGAGCGCCTGCAGGGCGACGACGCGCAGGTGGACCACCTCCTCGGGCTCGCGGTAGGGCGACAGGATGCGCACGGCCCGGCGGAGATGCGCGAGCGCAAGGTCGCGGTCGCCGAGGTCGCCCTCGACGAGCGAGAGCTCGAGCAGGACGTTGGCGACGTCGGGGTGTCGCCGGCCGGAGTGTCGTTCGAAGAGCGCGAGGGAGCGCAGGAGCGCGCGGCGTGCCTGGACGGCTTTGCCGCGGTCGCGCAGCGCGACGGCCCGCTCGTGTAGCGCGGCGGCCGCGTCGGTGGGGTCGGAGATCAGGCGCGGACGGGGTTGTGGTTCGCGGTGAGGGCGCCCGCGCGAACGCGGGTCTTGATCTTCAGGGTCTTGACGGCGTTGTGGTTGACGCTGCTCAGGCCGCCGGCGCGGATGCGGGTCTTGGTCTTCATGAATCCCTCCGTGGGGCGAAATCGCCCCCAGCCGCTGAGGGCATCATGGCCGAGCGGCGGGTGTCAACACGACCACCCCTCGTCCCGCCGGTCACCGCGTGCGACCGGCCGTCCGGGCGCGTCCGGCACCTGATCCACGGGGCCGGTGATCTGGTCCGGGCGCGACGCCTGAATCGGGCGACGGGAGGATCGCCGTCCCGAGCGTGAGAGGATCGGGGCGGGAATCGTGGGTCCCATGGCCCATGCGTCGGGATTGCGTTCCCCGCCGGCGTTCACGAAGGATCAGGCCATGAGCAACGCCCGCATCGCGCCCTACGGCACCTGGCGCTCGTCCATCACCGCCGAGCTCGTCGCCGCCGGCGTGCGGCCCGTCGGCGCGCCGCGCGTCGTCGGCGGGCGCGTGCTGTGGCTGCAGGGCCTGCCCGAGGAGGGCGGGCGCTCGGCCGTCGTCACGACCGGCGCCGACGGCGCGAACCGCGTGCTCACGCGCGCGCCGTTCAACGTGCGCACCCGCGTGCACGAGTACGGCGGCGGCGCCTTCGCGGCGGCCGACGACACCATCTGGTTCTCGAACTTCGCCGACAACCTCGTCTACGAGCAGCGCGGCGACGCCGCCCCGGTCGCGATCACGGCCGACGGCGCGCAGCGGCACGCCGACTTCGAGCTCGACGCCCCGCGCCGGCGCCTCGTCGCCGTCCGCGAGCACCACGGCGACGGGCCCGAGGCCCGCAACAGCCTCGTCGCGCTCGGCCTCGCGGGCGGCGCGTCGACCACGCTCGTCGAGGGCAACGACTTCTACGCCGCGCCGCGGCTGTCGCCCGACGGGCGGAGCCTCGCGTGGCTCACCTGGAGCCACCCGCGCATGCCCTGGGAGGGCACCGAGCTCTGGGTGGCGGCGGTCGCCGACGACGGGAGCCTGGCGCAGGCGCGCCGCGTCGCCGGCGGCCCCGACGAGTCGCTGTGCCAGCCGGTGTGGGCGCCCGACGGCCGGCTCTACGTCGTGTCCGACCGCAGCGGCTTCTGGAACCTCCACCGCCTGGAGGACGGCGGGCTCGCGCCCGTGTGCCCGATGGCGGCCGAGTTCGGGCTGCCGCAGTGGGTGTTCGCGCAGTCGTCCTACGGGTTCTCGGGGCCGCACGAGATCGTCGCCGTGTGCCGCGAGAACGCCCGCAGCCGGCTGCTGCGCATCGACCTGCGCAGCGGCGCCGCCGCGCCGATCGCGAGCGACTACGAGGAGGTCACCGAGCTGCGCGTCGGGCCGGGCTTCGTCGTGCTCGAGGCCGGCTCGCCGACGACGTCGACCTGCATCGTCCGGCTGTCGCTCGCCGACGGCGCGACGGAGGTGCTGGCCCGCAGCGCCGACGCGCCGCCCGACGCGTCGCTGCTCTCGGCGCCGCGCGCGATCAGCTTCCCGAGCGCCGGCGGCCGCACGGCGCACGCGTTCCACTACGCCCCGCGCAACGCGGGCTTCGAGGCGCCCGCCGGCGAGCGGCCGCCCCTGATCGTCGTGAGCCACGGCGGACCCACCGCGGCGGCGAGCAACACGCTGAAGCTCGCGATCCAGTTCTGGACGAGCCGCGGCTTCGCGGTGCTCGACGTCAACTACGGCGGGAGCACCGGCTTCGGGCGCGCCTACCGGCAATTGCTGAGCGGACGATGGGGCATCGTCGACGTCGAGGACTGCGTGGCCGGCGCGCGCTTCCTCGCGCAAGAGGGCTTGGCCGACGCCGAGCGCCTCGCCATCCGCGGCGGCAGCGCCGGCGGCTTCACGACGCTGTCCGCGCTCGCGTTCCACGACGTGTTCAAGGCCGGCGCGAGCTACTACGGCGTCGCCGACCTGCGCGCGCTCGACGCCGACACGCACAAGTTCGAGTCGCGCTACACCACCGACCTGATCGCGCCGCTGCCCGAGCGCGAGGCCCTCTACGCGGAGCGCTCCCCGGTCCACCACGCGGGGCGCATGTCCTGCCCGGTGATCTTCTTCCAGGGCCTCGACGACAAGGTGGTGCCGCCCGCGCAGTCCGAGTCGATGGTGGCCGCGATGCGCGCGCGCGGCGTCCGCGTCGCCTACCTCCCCTTCGAGGGTGAAGGGCACGGCTTCCGCAAGAAGGAGTCGCTCCAGCGCGCGCTCGAGGCCGAGCTGTCGTTCTACGCGCAGGTGTTCGGCTTCGAGCCGGCCGACGCCGTGCCGCCGGTCGTCCTCGCCTGACGCGACGACGGAGCCTACAGCGACCAGCTCCAACCGAGGCTCACGCGCGGCAGCACGCCGTGGAAGCTCAGCGGGTCGTCGCGGTCGAGCGGCACGCAGAATTCCAGACCGAGCACCGTCGTGCGCCCCTGGCCGCGGGACCACTCGAGGCGCGCCCCGAGGTCGAGGTACGCAAGGTGCGGGCGGGAGTCGACCATCGTGTCGCCCGCGCTCTGCCCGAAGACCATCCACTGGACGCTCGGGCCGACGTCGAGCGTCACCGCCAGCGAGGACCAGCGGCGGGTCACCAGGGCCGTGACCCGGGTCGAGGCGTCGCCGCCGATGAAGATGCCCCGGTAGGGCAACAGGTAGCGCTGCACGCTCGGCGCGACTCCGAGGGCGAGCGACCAGCCGCCGGCGCTCCACAGGCGCGTGCGCACCTCGAAGCCGAAGCGGTGCGTGAACATCGCCACCGAGTCGTAGCGGAGCCGCAGGTCGACCCGATCGGAGAGGCCGCGGGCGAAGCGGGCCGTGAGCGTCGGCAGCGGCACGACGGGCAGGTTGTCCAGGTGCGGGTCGGTCAGCAGGACGCCCGCCGACAGCAGGGTGGCCGACACCCCCCGCGGGACCGTCGCCGCCGCGTCGACCGGCGCGAACGCGAGGACCAGCGCCAGCGCGACGATCAGGGGATGGGCTCGCGGTTGAGGGCGTCGACGACCGCGAAGAGGTCGCCCACGTCGTAGAAGTCCACCGCGACGAAGTTCGGCAGGTGGCGGCTCTCGCGCATGCAGCGGCGCGCGCGGTCGAGCAGCATCGGGTCGTGGTTGATCTCCTCGGCGAGCCCCATGCGGGCGATGGGGTCGCCCATGAAGTGGTTGAGCACGAAGAGGGGATTGCGCGCCTCGCCGCGGTTGCCGGCGCAGCTCAGGTCGGTCGGCGTCGCGAAGCTGAACCCGGTCTCCCAGGAGTTGTCGTAGAGCGACAGGTACCAGGGGGGCGAGCCGCCGCCGGTCTCGGTGAACACCACGAGCCGGCGGTCCGAGGCGATCATCTCCCGCAGGCTGGGCCACGGGGTGCCCGCGACGTGCGCGTGCACGTACCCGTCGAGGCCGCTGGTGGTCACGGCCGCGGCGGTGTCCTCCGCGGAGATGTGGCTCTCCAGCAGGAGCGTCACGACCTCGTCGGGGTGCCCGTCGAGGAAGGCGCGCACGCTGCAGAGCGCGTCGGCGAGCGGCCGCCGCCCGAGGCGGCAGTCGTCGTGACAGAGGTACGCCTCGCCGCGGTAGTAGTGCGTGTCGAGCATCAGCGCGCGGATGCCGTCGCGGAGCGCGCGGCCGATCGGGTGCCGCTGGTTGGGGACGTACCAGCCCTCATCGGAGTTCGACATCGCGTTGTGCGCCGTGGGGTAGACCACCTGGTCGTAGCGCCGGTCGCACAGCGCCGCGGCGCCGTTGCAGGCGAGCACCTCCGCCGGGTCGCGGACGTGCGGCCCCGCGTCAACGGGGCGGGCGGCGTGGCACGCGCCCAGGTCGGCGCCGTCGACGCAGCCCGACACCAGCGCGAGGACGGCGGGCCCGATCCGCGCGCACTGCAGCAGCCACCCCGAGGATCGCCCCGGTCGCCATGTCGTATCGGGGCCGTATGCGTTGGTGGTTGGTTTTTTCACGGGGGATTGGGCTTGTACGAGTCCCCCTCCGCGGTCAAACCACAACCCGATAATAGACAATTAACGACACCGGCCGACAATGCCCGCGAATGGCGGATTCGGGCCTTCACTGCCAACGCCGACGAGCGTGAGTCGGGGGGTCTGGTCCGACGCGCGGGGGGTCGTCCGCCCGGTGGGGATTCTTGGTCCGTGTGCCAGGAATGGCTGTGACACGCCTCTACAAGTCGACCCCGGCCGGGCCTGCACAGGCCAGCGTTCGTCGGAGCTCGCAGGGTATTCGGCGAGGACTCTCCGCGGCATGAATCTTCCACCGATGCCGCAGTTCAGGGGTCTCTGCCTGCCTCGTGCGCGGGTCCGCCGGGGGCGGTCCGTCGCGGGGCGATGGCCACAACGAACGGGAGAAGCGATGAACCTCGGTGAGAGATCGGGCGGACTCATGCGACTTGCGAACTCGATCCCCTTCAGGAATCCGCTCGTTCTGACCCTGGGCCTTCTCTACGCGTCGCTGCGCGCGAGGGAGATCGCGCCGTCCGAGCTCGACTCGGCGCTGCGCGCGCCCGACGCTGGTGCGCCCATCGCCGAGGGAGCGCCGCCCGCGCGTCATCGCTGACGCGATCATCGCGGACACCGCGGGAGAGCGGGGCCGGCGTTACGGCAGGCCGATGACCGGCGCGGGCGTGCTGCGGTTGGCGCTGGTCCCGTCGCCGAGCTGGCCGGAGTTGTTGTAGCCCCAGCACCACACCGCCCCGCTCGCGAGCCGCGCGCAGGTGCTGGCGGCGCCCGAGGCGACCGCGCGCACGTCCGCGAGGCCCGCCACCGGGCCGGCGACCGGGGCGTTCGTGAGGTTGCCCGTCCCGAGCTGACCGGCGCCGTTGTAGCCCCAGCACGCGACGCCGCCGGTCGCGCGGCGGGCGCAGGTGTGGTTGTAGCCGGCGGAGATCAGGGTCGCGTCCGACAGCCCCATGACCGCCACGGGCACGCTCGAGTTCGCGGTCGTCGCGTTGCCGAGCTGACCGTAGACGTTGTAGCCCCAGCAGGCCACGGCGCCCGACGCTCGCACCGCGCAGGTGTGGAGCTGTCCCGCGGTCAGCGTCACCGCGTCGGTCAGGCCCGGCACCGGCGTCGGGACGAGCGCGTTGGCCGTCGTCCCGAGACCGAGCTGGCCGTAGAAGTTGTAGCCCCAGCAGTACGTCACGCCCGACGCCGTCCGCGCGCAGGTGTGGTCCCCGCCGGCCGCGATCTGCACCACGTCGGACAGACCCGTCACGAGCACCGGCGTCGTCGACCGGGTCGTGTTGTTGCGACCGAGCTGCCCGGAGTCGTTCGAGCCCCAGCAGTACACCGCGCCGGACGCCCGCCGGGCGCACGTGTGCAGGTTGCCCGCCACGATCTGCACGGCGTCCGTGAGCCCGGTGATGCTCACCGGCGTGGCCGAAGCCGTCGTCGTGCCGTTGCCGAGCTGACCGCGCAGGTTGTCCCCCCAGCAGGTCACCGGCCCGACCAGCCGCCGGGCGCAGGTGTGCCCGCTGCCCGCCGCGAGCTCGGCGATGCCGCTGAGGGTCGAAACGCCCGCCGGCGTGCCCGTGGTGGTGTTGCCGCCGTTGCCGAGCTGGCCGTAGGTGTTCGCGCCCCAGCACGCCACGTTGCCGCCCGCGCGCAGGGCGCAAAAATGGCTGCCCCCGGCGGCGAGGTCGACGGCCACCTCGCCGCCGCACACGCCGCCGCCGCAGGCCACGCCGGGCGCGCAGGCGTTGCCGCAGACGCCGCAGTGCGCCGCCGAGGTGCGCGTGTCGAGCTCGCAGCCGTTGCTCGCCAGGCCGTCGCAGTCGCCGTAGCCGCCGGAGCACGCGGCCACCGCGCACGCGCCCGCCGAGCAGGTGCCGTAGCCGTTCGCGATGTCGCACACCCGCCCGCAGGCCCCGCAGTTGGTGAAGCTCGAGCGCAGGTCGACCTCGCAGCCCGACGCCGCGAGGCCGTCGCAGTCGCCGTAGCCCGCGGCGCAGGCGGCCCGGCAGACCCCGCCCGCGCACGCGCCCGTCGCGTTGGGCCCCGGCGGGCAC
>JAQBQI010000487.1 GCA_028287085.1 Myxococcaceae bacterium | reverse complement strand
CGAGCGCGCGCTGCGCGTCGAGGCCCGCCCGCATGAACTCGCCGGCGTCGACGCGCAGGCGGGCCCGCTCGGTCCAGCAGGGGCGGGCGCGCGGGGCGCGGCGCACGCACTCGTCGAGCACCGTCATCGCCTTCGCGGCGCCGTCGCGCTGCCGACCGACGATGCGCGCGAGCGCGACCTGCGCCTCGGCGTGGTCGGGGCGGCGCGCGACGACCGAGCGCCACATGGTCTCCGGGCTGCGCAGCCGGCCTACGGAGAGCGCAGCCGTCACCACCGCGAGCATCGCCCAGCCCACCACGGCGGCGTTCTTCCACGTCGTGGGCGCGAAGCGGCGGAGGGCGGCGAGCAGGGTGATCCAGACGAGCGGGCCCATCCAGCGCACGCCGTAGCCGAGCGGGAGGTCGCCGCGGGGGAGCAGGTAGCCCGTGACCCCGGCGGCGAGGACGGTGAGCGTCGCGAGCCAGGCGACGAGCGAGCGGAGGCGGGAGCGCTCGAGCGCGCGCACGCAGACCACCACGAGGAGCGTGAGGCCGAGCCAGCCCACCATGAGCTGCGCCATCGCGGCGTCGCCGGCGGGGCGCGCGACGTCGAGCGGGGCGGCCCACGGCGCGAGCGCCTCGACCAGCAGGATCAGCGCCCGCCACGCGAGAAACCAGGTCTGCGAGGGGTTCATCGGTAGCAGCAGCAGTAGGCGGTGTACGAGCCGTCGAGGCCCTCACCGCGGACCTCGTCGTAGGCGTCCTGCGCGTCGCCGCAGCCGTAGTTGTAGTTGTTGCCGACGGGCTCGGTGTACGACACCGCGCGCTCGACGCGGATGCTCCCGATGGCCAGCGAGGTGAGGCAATTCGGGGCCGAGGGCACGGCCGCGCAGGTGGCCGCGCAGGTCTGTCCGCCGCGCTTGGGGACGGTGATGCGGCCGCAGCACGAGGCGCCCATCGGGGCGGCCGCGGCGCAGGCGCCGGTGGCGGCGGCGTGCTGCATCGCCCAGCGCAGGTCGAAGCGGTTCTCGCTGTAGGAGATCGCGCCGAGCGAGGTGGTGCCGCCCGCGACGACGGCCTGGTTGTGCTTCGCGAGCACCTGCGCGGGCGTGTCGGGCGAGCCCGCGGGGCCGGCGGGGCCCATCGGTCCCGTCGGACCGGCCGGGCCCATCGGGCCCATCGCTCCGGCGGGGCCGGCGAGCCCGGTGGCGGGGCCCGTCCAGCGGCCCATCGCGTCGACGATGGTGGTGCCGCCCACGGTGATGCTCGTCGGGGTGATGTTGCCCACCGCGTTGCCCGCCACGAGCGCGTACGGAACGCTGCCGATGAGCTCGCGCGGGGTCATCTCGGCGTCGGCCGCGACCGTCACGCCGAGGTAGCGCGCGCCGCCGTGGAAGAGGCTCTCGGGCAGCGGCGCGCCGTCGCCCAGCGCCGCGGAGAAGTACCCGTCGTCGAGGGTGACGCTGGCGCGCTGGGTCCAGAGCGCGATGCCCCCGGAGGCGGCGTCGTAGATGCGCCACACGACCTCGACGGTGCCCCGCGCGGGCGCGCCGGCGGCGTCGAGCAGGCGGCCCTGGTGGATCATCGTGCGCGGCACCTGGGCCGACGCGGGCGGGGTGAAGGAGAGGAGCGCTGCGCCCGCGATGAGCGCGGCGGACAGGCCATTTCGACAGGGGCGTCCCATGGCGCGGGACGCTACCCCATCAGCCCGCGTTCTTGAACACGGCCATCACGTCGGCGAGCAGCTTGAGCGCCTCGGGCCGCGGCCGCTGGAACGCGTTGCGCCCCATGATCGAGCCGAAGCCCCCGCCCGCGGCGATCTCCTTCACCTCGGCGAGCACGGCGGCGGTGTCCTTCGCCTCGCCGCCCGAGAAGATCACGATGCGCTTGCCGTTGAAGGCCGCCTGCACGACGTGGCGGATGCGCTCGGTGAGCGTCGCCGTGGGGATCTCGTACTTCTCGTAGACCTTCTTGGCGTCGCCCTGCTCGAGGAAGTTCTTCGGCGGCTTGACCTTGATGATGTGCGCGCCGAGCTGCGCCGAGATCTGCGCGGCGTAGGCCACGATGTCGATGGCGGTCTCGCCCTCCTTGCTCACGCCCTCGCCGCGCGGATAGGCCCAGAGCACCGTCGCGAGGCCGCGGCTCTTGGCCTCGGCCGTGATCGCGCGGAAGTCGTAGTACTGGTCGTTGCGGGCCGACGAGCCGGGGTAGATCGTGTAGCCGACGGCGGCGCAGCCGAGGCGCACGGCGTCGTCGACCGAGCCCGTGATGGCCGACTCGGGCGCGTGGCCCTTGGAGATCGAGTCGCTGTTGTTGAGCTTCAAGATCAGCGGGAGCTCGCCCGCGAACTTGTCGGCCACCGACTCGATGAAGCCGAGCGGGGCCGCGTAGGCGTTGCAGCCCGCGTCGACGGCGAGCTGGGCGTGGTACTCGGGGTCGTAGCCCGCGGGGTTGGGGGCGAACGACCGCGCCGGGCCGTGCTCGAAGCCCTGGTCGACGGGCAGGATCACCAGCCGACCGGTGCCCGCGAGGGTGCCGTGGTTGAGCAGGCGCACGAGGTTCGCGCGGGTGCCGGGGTTGTCGCTGCCGTACCAGGACAGGATCTGTCGGACGCGGTCGGTGAGTGCCATGGAAGCGTTGGTCTCCTGCGGTTGCGATGGGGGATTGTCCGCCGCGGGGTGTGTGCCGGGCGGCGTCGTTGTAGGGCCCCGCGACGCTACCCGAAGCCCCACTGTGGGATCAATCGTGACGGCCGCGATGGACGGCGCGTCGGGGCGGTTGCGGGGGCGGGGGCGATGGCGCAAGAGTGGAGGAGACACCGGGCACATGCGCCGGAGAGGAGTCGAGGCATCGATGACCTACCGAGATCCCCGAGAAGCGTTGCAGGCCGAGAACGACTGCCTGCGACAAGAGCTGAAAGAAGCCCACGAGGAGATCGCCGCCGCGCGCGGCGTCCCCGAGGGCAGCGACTACGAGCGTCGCCGCTGGGCGATGGGCATGCGCTGCCTCGGCAGCCTCGCGATGGTGGCCCCCTTCCTCGCGATGATGACCATGTGCGAGCACCGCGCGATGCGCCGCGCCGCGTGGCACTCGGCGATGGCCGCGGCGCCCGAGCAGGTCGCGCCGTCGCCGACGCTGGGCCGCCGCGGCTGCCGCATGGCCACTCCCGCCGTCGGCTTCGAGCACTTCACCGAGGCCATCGAGCGCCCCGCGCGCGTCACCGAGACCAACGTCGAGGGCCTCGCCGCGGGCACCGCCTGCACCGTGCGCGTCGCGCCGGTCGCGATGCTCGAGTTCAACTGCCACGTCGACGTGGTGTGCGGCGGGCGCAGCCTCTACGGCGCCCTGCCCACGGGCTACGCCCACTGCGACGTCGACCGCAGGCACGTCACGCGGGCCTTCGATCCCGACCCGACGGCGCTCGACGGCGACGGCGCCGTGACCGTCGACCTCGGCGACGCGCGCGTGAGCCTCGAAGACCGCGCCGGCGGCACCGTGACCCGCACCGTGCTCGCGCTCGACCGCCCGCCCGCCCTGCGCTGACCGCGACCTCCCTCCCCCCGCCTCCCTCCCCCCGCCTCCCTCCCCCCGCCTCACTCTCCCAGCGCCGCCGCGATCTCCTCCGCCAGCGCCCGCCGCTGCGCCGCCAGCGCCGCCACCCGCGCGGGCT
>JAQBQI010000222.1 GCA_028287085.1 Myxococcaceae bacterium | reverse complement strand
GCCCGGCCCGACGGGCCACAGCGCGGTGCACCTCCCGCCGCCGGCGCGCACGCCGCCGCGGCCCGTGACCCCGCCCATCGGCACCGCCGTGATGCCGCCGGCCCACACGCACACGCCGGTCGCGCCGCCGCCCCCCCAGTCGCAGTCCGCGCCGTCGAAGATGACCCCGGGTCCGATGATGCCGCTCGACCCCGAGACGCTCCGCCGCGCGCGGGAGTCGATGGCGCGCCGGCTGAACTCCGTGGTGCCGCAGCGGCCGTCGAACTTCCCCGCGCGCGGCCCCGCGCCGTCCCCCGCGGCGACGCCCAACCGGCCCCCGTCGCAGGGGCAGATCCCGCGCACGGTCGAGCAGAAGCCCTCGGTGGCGCAGCTCGTGTCGGCCGCCGAGGAGGCCCAGCGCAAGGGCGATTTCCTCGCCGCGAGCGAGGCGCTCAAGCAGGCCCTCGCCCTCAACAAGGACGACGAGGCGCTGCGGCTGCGCTACGAGACCACCCGCAAGCTGCTGCTCACCCAGCAGGTCGACGGGCACATCAACGCCGCGCGCGAGGCGATGCGCGACTCGCAGCCGCTGGTGGCCGCGCGGCACTGGGAGCAGGCGGCGGAGGGCCGGCCCAACGACCACCTGCTGTGGCTGAACGCCGCGGAAATTCTCGCGAAGTACACCAAGGAGTACAAGCGCGCGACCGACCTCGCCCAGCGCGTCACCGTGAGCGACCCCAGCAACGTCAAGGCGCACGTGGTGCTCGCGGGCATCTTCATCAAGGCGGGCCTCAAGGCGAGCGCGTACGCGTCGATCCAGACGATCGCGCGGCTCAGCCCCGACCTGCCGGCGCTGAAGGAATTGAGGGAGAAGCTGGGGCCGTACACGCTCGCCGAGAAGGTGGGCCTCCGCGGTCGTTGATGCGGCGTGGCGAAACGGGCATCGTCGGGGGACGATGGCCGACGTAGAAGCGCTGCTCAGGCGGATGGTGGAACGCAAGGCGTCCGATCTCTTCCTGTCGGAGGGGAGGGCGCCCTCGGTCCGCGTCAACGGCGCGCTGGTGCCGCTCGGCGACGCGGCGCTCGAGCACGAGACGCTCAAGGCCTTCATGAACGCCGTGCTGCGGCCGACGCAGCGCGAGGCCTTCGACCGCCTCGGCGACGTCGACGTGGGCATCAGCCGCCCGGGCCTCGGCCGCTTCCGCGCGCACTTCCACCTCCAGCGCGGCCTGCTCGGCGCGGTGGTTCGCCTGGTGCCGGGCGGCCAGCTCGACTTCGACGTGCTGGGGCTCCCCGAGGTCGTGGGCACGCTCGCCGACTCGCCGCGCGGCCTCGTGCTCGTCACCGGCAGCACCGGCTCGGGCAAGAGCACCACGCTCGCCGCGATGGTGCACCACATCAACACCCGCTACGCGCGCCACGTCGTCACGCTCGAAGACCCGATCGAGTTCGTGCACGAGGACATCAAGGCGCTCATCACGCAGCGCGAGGTGGGCAGCGACACGCGCGACTTCACCCTCGCGCTCCGGCACGTCGTGCGCGAGAGCCCCGACGTCATCCTCATCGGCGAGATGCGCGACGCCGAGACCATGAACGTCGCGCTCTCGGCCGCGCTCACCGGCCACCTCGTGCTCAGCAGCGTGCACACGATCGACGCGATCCAGACGCTGCAGCGCATCCTCGGGTACTACCCCGAGCACCTCCGCGAGCAGGTCGCGATGGACCTCTCCCTGTGCCTCCAGGGCGTCGTCTCGCAGCGCCTGGTGCCGCGCGCCGAGGGCGACGGGCGCGTCGCGGCGGTCGAGGTGATGGTCGCGACGCCGCCGGTGCGAAAGCTCATCCGCGAGCAGCGCGTCGACGAGATCGAGGACCTGATGCTGCAAGGGTCCGACGGGATGCAGACCTTCAACCGCGCGCTGGTGTCGCTCTACGACAAGGGCGTGGTGAGCTACGAAACGGGCGCCGCGTACGCGAGCAACCCCGACGAGTTCCGCATGAACGCGCAGGGCATGGAGCGGGGCTCGGCGGCCTTCGTGGCCGAGCACGACGCGCTGCCCGCGGTCGGCAGCGTCGACATGCGCACGCTGCTCAACATCGCGCTGCGCTACGGCGCCAGCGACATCCACCTCGTGGTGGGCTCGGCGCCGATCTTCCGCATCCACGGCAAGCTGCGCCGCCTGGAGGTCGACTCGCTCTCGCCCGGCGACGTGCGCCGGCTCCTCTTCTCGCTGCTCTCGCACGGCCAGCGCGAGAGCTTCGAGCTCGACCGCGAGCTCGACTTCGCGCTCACCGTCACGGGCAAGCACCGCTTCCGGGTCAACGCGCACTTCCAGCGCGGCACCGTCGCGGTCGCGCTGCGGCTCATCCCCAACTCCATCCCCGACGCGGCGACGCTGGGGCTGCCGCCGATCGTGCGCGAGCTCGCCACGCGCCCGCACGGCCTCGTGCTCGTGACCGGGCCCACCGGCGCCGGCAAGAGCACCACGCTCGCGACCATGATCGACCAGGTCAACTCGTCGCGCAGCTGCCACATCATCACCATCGAAGACCCGATCGAGTTCGTGCACTACAACCGCATGGCGACGGTCGAGCAGCGCGAGGTCGGCCCCGACACGCGCAGCTTCGCGGCGGCCCTCAAGTTCATCCTGCGGCAGGACCCCGACGTCATCCTGATCGGCGAGCTGCGCGACATCGAGACCATCTCCGCCGCGCTCACCGCCGCCGAGACGGGGCACCTCGTGCTCGCGACGCTGCACACCAACGACGCGCCGCAGACGGTCGACCGCATGGTCGACGTGTTTCCGCCGCACCAGCAGTCGCAGGCGCGGGTGCAGCTCTCGGCGGCGCTCCAGGCCGTGGTGTCGCAGCGCCTGCTCGCGCGGGCCGACGGCAAGGGCCGCATCGCCTGCTTCGAGGTGATGGTCGCGACCTCGGCGGTGCGCGCGATCATCCGCGAGGGCAAGACGCACCAGCTCCTGAGCACGATGGAGACGGGCTCGCGCGACGGCATGATCACGATGGACCGCGCGGTCGCCGACCTCGTGAAGGCCGGGCACATCACCGTCGAGGAGGGCGCCCGGTACATGCGCAACCCGATGACCCTGAAGGGTCTCGCCGATGGCTGACGCCGAGCGCCGCCTCACGGCGGCCGCCCGCGTGCGCCGGCTGCTCGACGGCGCGCCCGGCGTGACGCCGCGGCAGGCGATCGCGAGCGCGATCACCGTGACGCGCCTCGCGCTCGACCAGCTGGTCAACGACCGGGCGCTCTTCGCGCAGGCGATCGACCGGGTCGAGGAGTGGCTCGGCGGGGCGGTCGGCGACGAGGCGCTGCTGCTGATGCGGGCGGACATCGCGGCCGCCGCGACGCGGGCCGACGGCGACGACGACCGCGGGGCGTGGCTGGCGATGGAGGCGGTGGCCTCGCTGCTCGACACGGCGCTCGCGCGCGACCCGTGGGCGGTGGGCCACCGCGGGTGGCGCGCGGTGACCTGCGCCGCCGAGTCGATGGCCTGGCCCGACCTCGACGCGCCGGAGATCGTCGACGAGGTCGACGCGCGCCTGCACGACGCCCTCGACCGCAGCGGCGCGCCCGACGGCGCCGAGACGCGCGTCTCGATCCCGAAGCGCTGAGCGGCGCCTCATCCACGCGGCCGTTGATTCTGTCCGTGTGACGCCCGCCGTGCCGACGGGCTGAAGCCCGCGGCAACGCTGGGATCGATGAGGAGCCACCGAAAGTCCGCAAGCGGACTTCCTACGTGTTCGCACCGATCGCTGCCGATGACAGGGAGGAGTCCGCTTGCGGACTTCGGGGGGAGGCTCATCGATCCCAGCGTTGCCGCGGGCTTCAGCCCGTCGGCACGGCGGGCGAAACACTCAGACGAGATCTCCAGCCGCTTGAATCAGTGCGGCAGGAACATCGGGAGCTCCCCGCCGGGGTCGCCCGCGGGGTGGCGGGGTCGGCCGTGGCCCG
>JAQBQI010000200.1 GCA_028287085.1 Myxococcaceae bacterium | reverse complement strand
GGCGGCGGCGCGGGCTGGGCCTCGCCCCCGGGGGTCGCCTCCCACGGCGACGAGGGCAGCGTGCGCTGCAGGGCCTTCAGGTCTTCCTGGAGGTGGTGGCAGTCCTTGTAGCGCCGGTCGGCGCTCTTCTGGAGCAGCTTGAGGATGATCTTCTCGGCGTCGGGGTGGAGGTCGGGGCGCAGCGTCCTCGGGTTCACCGGGTTGGCGCTGCGCTGCATCTCCAGCAGCGCGTCGCGGTCGTGCGACCGGAAGGGCAGCTGCCCCGTCATCATCTCGAAGAGCAGCACGCCGAGGGAGTAGAGGTCGCTCTGCGCGGTGGCCTCCTCGCCCTTGGCCTGCTCGGGGGACATGTACTCGGGCGTGCCGAAGACGGCGCCCTTCGGGGCCAGCCGCGGGTCGCGCGCGAGGTGCGCCAGCCCGAAGTCGAGGATCTTCACGAAGTCCTTCCGGCCCCCGCGGTTGGTGCACATGATGTTGTCGCTCTTGAGGTCGCGGTGCACGACGCCGAGGTCGTGGGCGCGGCCGAGCGCGGCGGACATCTGCTCGAGCACGTCGATGGCGCGCACCTGCGGAAACTGCCCCTTGGCGATCTCCGCCGAGAGGGGCGTGCCGACGAGGTACTCCATCACCAGGTAGAGCTCGCCCTCCTCGGTCTCGCCGATGTCGTGGATGTCGACGATGTGGGCGTGGTCGACGCGGTTGGCGGCGCGCGCCTCGCGCAGCATCCACGCGCGCAGGTGGGTCTCGCCGCGCAGGTCGGGGCGGATCAGCTTGAGCGCCACCACCCGCTCGATGAGCACGTGCCGCGCGCGGTAGACGACGCCCATCCCCCCTTCGCCGATGCGGGCCTCCAGCCGGTACCGCCCCGCCACGACCCGGCCGAGATAGGTGTCACTGGACTTCTGCGCTGCGGTCACCTTGCTCACTCGCCTCACCTCTCCGAAACCCTGCCCGGCCTGAACGGTCGCCGAGGATATCACCGAGAGGCCCGCCCGAAATCGCCAACGTTCGCCCGACCTCAAGTCGCCCGCGGGGCCCTCCCGGTCAGGGCGATCCGCACGATTTCGGGGCGGGCGCCGAGGCGCACGGGGGGCCCGGTGGTGCCGATTCCGCGCGAGACGAAGAGGGTCGCGGCGCCGACGGTGTACCGCCCGGCGACGTAGGGGAGCAGCGCGCCCGCCACGCCGAAGGTGTTGATCTGCCCCCCGTGGGTGTGCCCGGAGAGCTGCACCGCGACCCGGTGGGCGACGTCGTCGAAGACCATCGGGTTGTGCGCGAGCAGCACCACGGGGTCGTCGGGGTCGCGGCCGCGGAGGGCGGCGGCGAGGTCGGGCCCGACGCCGGTGCCGATGCGCGGCGCCATGAGGTCGTCGACCCCCGCGAGGATGAGCCCGCGCCCGCGCGCCCCGTCGGGGCCGAGCGCGGTCGAGCCGTTGACGTGCGTGCGGATGCCGACCGCGCGCAGCCCCGCCGCGACGAGGCCGGGGCCCGTGTAGTGGTCGTGGTTGCCGAGGATGGCGTGCACCCCGCCGCGCGCCCGGATGCGGCCGAGGGCGCGCATCGCCTCGCCGATGTGCCGGGGGTTGTGGTCGAGGGTGTCGCCGGTGAGCACCACGAGGTCGCCGCGCAGCCGCTCGACGCGCTCGAGGACGGCGCCGATCTCGCGCGGCCCGGTGAAGACCCCGAGGTGCAGGTCGGTGAGCTGGACGAGGGTGAGGCCCTCGAGCTCGGGCGGGAGGTTGGGGACGCTGAGCTCGACGGTCTCGACCTCGATGTCGGTGCGCGCGAGCCCGCCGCGCAGGAAGGCCGGGGCGCCGACGGCGAGCGCGCTGGCCGCCGCGGCCTGGGTGAGCAGCAGGCGGCGCGACTCGATCAGCGGCGCCACGGAGACGAGCGGCAGGCGGTGGGCGAGCGCGTGCAGCCGGACGGCGAGCTCGTAGAGGCGGCCGACGACCTCGGCGGCGACGACGAGCAGCAGGGTCGCGACGAGCAGCAGCACCGAGGCGCGCACGAGGCCGATGAAGGGCCGCAGCGGGCCGCCGCCGAAGGGGGCGAGGGTGCGGCCGTAGACCTCGACGCCGACCGCGGCGAGCACGGTGGCGAGCGTGGCGAAGCGGATGGTGCGGGCGTTGCGCGGCGCCTCCGACCAGCGGGGCAGGAGGGCGCGCGCGGCGACGGGGAGGGTGAGGGCGAGGGTGGCGGTGGTGACGAGGCTGACGACGATCGAGGAGGCCATGCGGGGCGCTCACCGTGAGGGCCGCCGTCGGCGAACGCAAACCGCTCGGGCGCGCTCTGGTACCGTTCGCCCCGCGTGAACGAGCCCCCCGACCCGTGGTCCCGCCTCGCGCAGCGCGCCGACGACCCGCGGCTGGCGGGCCTCTTCGCCGGCTGCTTCGTCGCCCTCGCCGCGTGGCAGGCCGGCTGCGCGCCCGTCTGGGACGGCGACATCTGGTGGATCCTCCGCGCGGGCGAGGACTGCCTCCGCGAGCGCGCCGTCCCCCACCTGAACCGCTACTCATTCACCGCCCCCGATCACCCGTGGGTCATGCACGAGTGGCTCTACGGCGTCGCCGCCGCCGCCCTCGTGCGCGCCTTCGGTCTCGCCGGCCTCGCCCTCGGCCGCGCCTTCGCCGTCGCCGTCCTCGTCGCCGCCCTGCTGCGCCGCACCTCGCGCGACGCCCGCCCCGCC
>JAQBQI010000196.1 GCA_028287085.1 Myxococcaceae bacterium | reverse complement strand
CGCCGCGGTCGCCCCCGCCCCCGCCGCGGCCGCCAAGCGCAAGGCCAGCAAGCGTGGTCCGAAGAGCACCCCGGCCGAGGTCGAAGAGCTACAGGGCCAGATTCTCGAGGCCCTCAAGGGCGGCGCGAAGCTGTCCTCGTCCGAGCTGGTCAAGGCGCTGAAGGTCGACCCGGGCCCCTTCCAGTACGCGCTCGGCAAGCTGAAGAGCGGCGGCCAGGTCTCGCAGCTCGGCGAGCGCCGCATGGCGAAGTACTCGCTCGGCGGCGCCAAGAAGCCCAAGGGCGGCAAGAAGTCCGGCAAGGCCGAGTCCGCCGGCGCCGACGCCCAGGGCTGAGATCGCCCGGCGGGGCTCTCCACCTCTCTCTCCCGCCATCACCGCCGCGACCTCACCCGCGCTGCCCGCCGTCAGCCCGCCCACGAGGTGGCGCTGCACCGCATAGAACACCGCCATCACGGGCACGCTCACCACGATCGCGCCGGCCGCGAATCGCCCCCACGCGGCGTCGTGCTCGCCCACGTAGCGCTGCAGCGCGACCGGGAGCGTGAAGGCCTCTTCATGCGAGAGGAAGGTCGCCGCGAGGATGAATTCGTTCCAGGCGGACATGAAGGCGAAGAGGGCGGTGACCGCGATGGCGGGCCGCGCCGCCGGGAGCACGACCTTGAAGAAGGCCTGCCAGCGCGTGGCGCCGTCGACCATGGCCGCCTCCTCGAGCTCGCGCGGAATGGCCTCGAAGGCGCCCCGCAATTGGAACATCGCGAAGGGCAGCGCCGTGGTCGCATAGACCAGCACCAGGCCCGCGCGCGTGTCGAGCAGCCCGAGACCGTCGAGGATCACGTACAGCGGCACGGCGGTGGCGACGCCCGGGAACATCTGCGTGGCGAGCAGCACCCGCATGCCCGCGCGGTCGCCGACGAAGCGCATGCGGGCGGTGGCGTAGGCGGCCGGCGTGGCGAGCGCGACGGAGGTCGCCGCGGTGGCGACGGCGACGAAGACGGAGTTGAAGAGCTGCCGGCCGAAGAGCCAGCGGCCCGCGGCGTCGTGCTGGAGGGCGACCGCGCGGAAGTTGTCGAGTGACACCGCCTCGGGCCACGGGAGCGCGCGGGCCGAGGGGGTTCCGCCCGGGGAGAGCGCCAGGGTGACGACCCAGAGCACGGGGTAGAGCGCGAAGCACACCGCGAGCAGCAGCGCGGCGTGCACGAGGGCCTCGACCCACCACGGGGTGCGCCGGTTCACGGCAGCGCCTCCGGGGCGCGGCGCCGCGTGACCAGCAGCAGGATCAAAAAGATGAGCACCGCGTACGCGGAGGCGTAGCCGTACTGGGCCTGTCGGGTGAAGGCCCAGCGGTAGGCCTCACTCACCAGGATGTCGGTCTCGCCGTCGGGCTCGCCCCCCGACACGAGAAAGACCACGTTGAACTGGTTGAAGGTCCAGACGGCGCCCATCGCCACGGAGGGGCCCATGGCGGGTCGCAGCATCGGGACGGTGACCTTCCAGAACTGCTGCCACGCGGTCGCGCCGTCGACGGCGGCGGCTTCATAGAGGTCCTTCGGGATACCCGCGAGGGCGCCGATGGTGACCACCATCATGAATGGGAATCCGAGCCACACGTTGGTCGTGACGTTGGCCGCGAAGGCCGTCGAGAAGCGCGCGAACCAGCTCACCGGTTCGCCCCCGAGCGCCGTCAACAGCGCGTTCACCGCGCCGAACTGCCGGTGGAACATCCCCCGCCACGCGAGCGCCGTCACGTACGAGGGCACCGCCCAGGGAATGATCAGCAGCACCCGGTACATCGCCTTCATGCGCAGCACCGGGCGCGAGAGCAGCAGCGCCAGCGCGACCCCGAGGGCGACGTGCAGGCTGATGTTCACCACCGTCCACAGCACCGTGACGAGCAGCACCCGGTAGAAGGATCCGGTCGCGAGCAGCGGGCCGCCGCGCGCCGTCAGGATGTCGACGTAGTTGGCGAGGCCCACGTAGTAGGCGTGTCCCTCGCGGGTGGCGTAGAGCGAGGTCACCGCGCCGATGACCAGCGGCACCACCACGAGCAGCGCCAGCGTCACCGCGGCGTGCGTCACCCAGGCGTAGGCGGGCAGCGAGCGGCGCAGGTCGCGGCGGAATACCGGGTCGCGTACTCCGCGCAGGGCGTTGAGCACCGCGCCCAGCGCGACGAGCCCCACGACCAGCAGCGCGAGCGTGCCGTCGCGCCGGCGGGGCAGCGGGCGCGTCACGTCGTCGAAGCGGTGGCGGCCCTCCTCCAGCGCCGTGCGGGGCGAGCGGTCGCCGCGCAGCGCCTTCAAGATGGCCTGCCGCGCGGGCTCGAAGACCGCCCGCATGTGCGGGTGCGTGGGCATCGGGCGGGCGTGCGTGGCGGCCTCGCGAAAGACCGCCAGCACGGGGTCGCGGGCGAGCTCGGGGTCGGCCGTCCAGGCGGCGCGGGTGGCGACGACCTGGCGGCCGACGCGGGCGCGAATCACCGCGGCGGGGACGTCGGTGAGGGCCTCGGCCAGCGCGACGGCGGCGGCGCGGTCGCGGGCGTGCGACGAGACGAAGGCGCCCTCGACGGTGGCGTAGGGCTCCATCCGCCGGCCGCCGGCGTCGGCCAGCGCGGGCAGCGGCGCCACGCGGAATGGGACGCGCGTGCCGAGGTCGGCGGCGAGCCACGGGCCCGAGATGGCCGTGGCGGCGCGGCCCGTCGCGAAGAGCTGCGAGACCAGCGCCCCGGAGGCCTCGTCGGGGATCACCCCCGCGCGGGTCATCGCGATCACCCGGCGCAGCGAGCGCTCGGCCGCGGGCCCGACGAAGGCGTAGCGGCCCGCGTCGTCGAGCATCGCGCCGCCGTAGGCGTGCAGCAGCGGCGCGTGGAAGTACGCGCCCTGCGATTCATACACGAGGGGGTATGTTCCGGCGGGGAGGCGCGGGCGCAGGGCCTCGATGGACTCGAGGGTGGCGGGGGGGGCCGGGTCGGTCCAGAGGGCGGGGTTGAGGAAGAGGGCGACGCACTTCACCGACAGGGGGAAGGCGTAGAGCCGCCCCCCGGCGGAGAGGGCGCGCACCGCGGTGTCGTCGAAGCGCGTAGTGACGGCGACGTCGGAGGCCGCGGCGACCGGGGTGACGAGGCCGAGGGCGCGGTAGCTGGCGAGGCGCTCGTGGGCGTCGACGAAGACGTCGGGGCCGTGGTCGTGCGGGATCGCCGACTCCAGCTTGGAGGCGTAGGCCTCGAAGGGCACGGCGAGCACGTCGAGGGTGGCGGCGGGGTGCGCGCGGCGCCAGGCGTCGAGCACCTGGTCGAGGGCGGTCTGCTCGGCGCCGCGGTAGGCGTGCCAGAGCGTGAGGTGCTGCGCCGAGGCCGACGGCGCGGCGAGCAGCAGCGCGAGGGCGAGGGCGGTCACTGCCCTCACCAAAGCGGACCGACGGCTGACCACCTGGTACGGGCGCCGCGCCACGATGCACGGGGGGCGCGCCACGATGCACGGGGGGCGCGCCACGAGGAGGCAGCCGCCCACTGCGCGGTTGCGGGCGGCCCTGGCGGGCCTGCAACCGCTGAAGTGGGGGCCTGGAACTGACCGCCCCGCC
>JAQBQI010000194.1 GCA_028287085.1 Myxococcaceae bacterium | reverse complement strand
GGCGGGGCGGTCAGTTCCAGGCCCCCAGTTCAGCGGTTGCAGGCCCGCGACGCGGGCCGTCCGCAACCGCGAAGTGGGCGGCGTCTCCCGCGGCGCTCGGCCGTCTGAAATGTGTAGAAACGATAGGCGTTCACGCCGCGGAATCCGGCGATCTGCGGCTGTAGCACCAGGGTATCCGACGCGCTGACTGCGTCGAGCACCCCCGAAGTCAACCCCGGTGAGCTGACGGAGCACCTACGCCGCGAAATCAGAGGTCGTCGCGCGTAAGAGATCTTCCGCAAAGCCAGGCAGTCTTGTGCCAGGGTCCTGGTCGATTGAAGCACCGGCCAATGGCCGATGGGACGTTCAATGGGGGACGGCTTTGGCACGAGGTTGCTCGGGATTACCGAAGACCCGTTGCCCGAAACATCGTGCGGGCCGTAAGGGTGCTCGAGCGATGCGGACGTCGCCGCTGGAGAGCTCGCTCGCGTCGAGCTCGGCGGCGCGGTGCTGCCCAGCCACGCGATCGCGCGCGTGCGCCTCGGGCTGCGCTCCCGCTGAGCCGGAGCGCCCCGTCCGGAGGCCGGCGCCGGTTCTCCCGCGTCAGGTCCGCGCCGACCCGGGTCCGCGCAGCAGGAACACCAGCCGCACCGCCCCCCAGACGCTCGCGAGCGCGATACCGGCGACGGCGCCGCCCCACACGCGGGCGGCGGAGGACATCGCGTGCGTCCACGTGACGACGACCGCGACGTCGCCCAGGAGGAGCGCCTCCTGGTAGCGGCGGAAGGTCGGCAGGTGGAAGTCGGCCGCGAGCAGCAGCCGCGCGTAGAACCAGAACACCATGGTGCCGACGACGCCGAGGTAGGAGAAGTGGAGCGTCAGCGTCGGCCCGTCCGCGGCGCGGAGGCCGAAGGCGTCCGAGAGAAAGCGCCGCGGGGCCAGGACGCCGAAGACGACCGTCCCGAGGACGAGGGGAAGCTCCAGCAGGAACAGCTTCCGCCAGGCTGCCGGGAGCGCCCCGGCGCGGTCGGTTGTCAAAGGGGCCGGCCGAGGGGGGTGCCGCCGCCGACGCCGACGAAATCCAACGCGGGGTTGCCGCTCGCCTCCGCGCGGTCGACGTGATCGCGGAGCCTGCGGAAGACGTCGGGGCGGTAGCCGGCGCGGAACATCAGCATCAGGAAGTTGTACGGGAGCAGGCGGGGCGAGGCCCACCACTCATCGAGGGTGCCCCACAGAACCTGGGCGCCCGCGCGCAGGAGCCGGACGGCCGTGCGGCGCTTCGGCAGGCGCCGGCCGGGCGGTCCGAACAGGTAGTGGGCGACCGGCATCCATTGGGGCGTCTCGTTCACGCGCGGCGGCAGGAGGGGCTCGGCGGCGTGCGAGAGGGCGACGGCGAGGGCGCTCACGATCATCCACAGCCACGGGCTCGCGAGCGGGCCGTGCGCGCCGGAGGTCGCCGCCGCGAATCCCCACGCGCCGAGGCGCAGCGCGACCACCACCGGGACCATCGCGACGCCGAGGCCCCACAGGCCGGTCTGGCGGGCGAGGAGCCCGTACCAGGTGATGAGCAGCGCGGCGTAGGCGGTGGCGGGGTCGAGGGCGGCCCAGCCATTGAGCGCCGCCGCGCCCGGCAGACGCGCGAGGCCCGCCATGAGGAAGAGGTTCACGCCGAGCATGAACACGAAGTGGCCGACGCGGGTGACCGCGTGGGTGTGGAAGATCTCGTAGAGGAAGGCCTGGAGGTCGAAGCTGAAGAAGGTGAACTGCGTGAACGGCGCCACGACGACGACGCCCACCGCGCGGCTCGCCAGGGTGCCGCGCACGTCGCTGGGCGCGACGAGCCACCCGAGGTGGCGCACGAGCGCCTGCGCCTCGGCGGACGGGGGCACGAAGATCTCGGCCGCCGGGTCGGCGGAGGGGTGGAGCCACGCGGCCCGGTCGAGGGGGGCGCTCATCGCGCCGCCTCGCCCCGCGCGACCACGCTCCTCACCGCGCCGCCTCGGCCGCGAGGACGCGCCAGATGCGCTCGGCCGCCGGGTCGCCCGCGGCGCACTGGACGCTCCACACCAGGCGCCCGCGGGCGTCGAGCACGAACGCGAAGGGCACCTCGCTCTCGGGCACGCCGATGGCGGGGCGGAGGTCGCCGCTGCTGTCGAGCCAGCTCGTGCGCCAGAGCCGCTCGGGCACGCGGTCTCGCGCCATGCCGCGCGCCACCGCCGTCGGGATGACGGCCGCGAGGTCGAACGCCAGCACCGTCACCCGCTGCGCGCCGGCCGGGAGCCGCCGGTCGGCCGCCTCGCCCCAGGCGCGCATCGCGAGGTCGGCGTCGGTGTCGCTCGCCAGGAGGATCAGCGTGGGGCGCCCCACGAGCTCGCGGCTGTGGTGCGTCTGACCCCTGAGGTCCCGCACCTCGAAGGACGGGAAGACCGCCCCCACCTGCGGGAATCCCAGGGCGGCGCGCGACGCGAGCACGATCGCCACGAGCGCGGAGGCGGAGGCGCGAACCTTCATCGGATGGGTCCCTTCGGTCGCGGGTCGACAGGCGATAGGACAGGCGCGGGTGGTCGGTGTCAACGGGCGCGTCAGCGCGAGCGCGGCGGGCGCGCGTCGGCGTCCGCGCAGGGCACGATCGGGGGGTCGGCCGCCGCGACCGTGGGCTCGTCGCCGAGCACCACGAGGCGCCGCGCGGGGCCCGAGTAGAACTGCCGCGCCCACTGCCGGTAGCGCCCGATCGGGCCGTCGCCCTGGGCGAGGGCGGGCTGGTCGAGCACCCGCTTGTGGCGCCAGATGGGCACGTCCTGCGCGACCTCGCCGCCGAACGCGTGGCCCGTCGCGCGCGTGGCGACGCGGTCGAGCAGCGCCCCGATGGGGCCGCGGCCGATCGCGCCGAGGCGGGCGTTGTGCCGCGACGACCGCACGCTCGACGTGACCCGCACCGTGACGGTGCCGCGGTCGACCGCGGCGGACGACACCACGAAGCGCGCCTCGTACCCGAGCGCCGGCACGGCGCTGTCGACCACCGCGAGCCCGAGGCCGTGCTGGTGGATCTCCGCGCTCGCCCGCACCGTCACCCCGTAGGCCCCGGCGCGCGGGAAGGAGCGCTCGAACGCGATGTCGGTGCGCAGGAGCGGCCCGTCGAAGCGCACCGCGCCCACCAGCCTGGGGACGCCGTAGCCGTGGACGATCGAGAGGTGGCCGAGGTCGACGGAGTTCTCGGCGACCTCCTGGGGGCGGCCGGGGAGGGTCCACTCGTGGGTGCGCGGCTCGCACCAGCCCGCGCGCTCGGGGGCCGCGGGCGTCCACGCCGGAGGCCCGCCCGCCGGGTCGTGCCACACCGCGACGACGCCGTGGATCTCCATCACCGGGTGGCTCCGCACCCTCGCCTTCGGCGGCGGCTTCGTGCCGTAGCCCGTCCGCGTGCACGCGCCCGCGCCGTCGAAGTGGAAGCCGTGAAACCCGCACCGCAGCTCGTCGCCGACCACCGACCCCGCGTGGCCCAGGTGCGCGCCGAGGTGCGGGCAGTGCGCGTCGAGCGCGACCACCCCGCCGGACCCCTGGCGGAAGAGCGCGAGCTCGTCGCCGTTGACCCGGCGCGCGAGCACCGCGCCGGGGGTGAGCTCGTGGGTGAACGCCACGCCGAACCACCCCGAAGGGAATTGGTCTTCGCCTGCCTCCATGCCGGCGAGTAGGGAGCCCCCGGCGCGGCGGTGTCAACGAGCGACAAAGCCGCGCCCCGTGCGTCGCGCCCACCGGGCGGGTCGGTCACAGGTCGACGAGCACCTCGACGCGCGCGGCCGAGCGCAGCCCCGCGAGGATCTCCTGCCGGGCCGCCTGGAGCTTGCGGCTCTCGAGCGCCCGGCGGACCAGCGCGCGCAGGGCGTCCGGGGTGGGCTCCGTCCCCTCGACGCGGCCGAGCGCGCGCAGCACGGCCCAGCCGACCCGCGTGCGGATGGCCGCGCTCCACTGACCCTCGGTGAGCCCGACAGCGGCGCGCTCCATGTCGGGCTCGACGCCGTTGGCGCCCAGCACGAAGGGCGCGAGGTGGGCGAGGTGGTGCTCCGCGGCGGCGGCCTCGGGGCTCTGCGTCTGCACTGCCAGCGCGAAGGCCTCGGCGGCCGCCTGCGCGGGGGGACGGTCCCCGCCGTCAGAGCCGGGCGCCATGCGCGCCAGCCACGCCTCGACGCGGATCCCCTGGCCCCGGTCGATACCCGGCGCACCCGCGGCGACCTCGACGTCGACCTCCTGCTCGGACACCTCCAGGCGATGGCGGAGGCCCGCGAGCTTGCGCAGCTCCAGCCGCTCGCGCAGCTGCTCGTGCACGAGCGGGTCGACCGCCGCGTCGCCGGGCTGGAGCGCCGCGAGCGCCGTCGCGAGCTCGGCCTCGCTGACGGAGGTCCGCTCCCAGGCGAGCGCGCGGCCCACGAGCGCGACGTCGATGAGCTGGTCGAGGACCACCCGGGCCTGCTGACGGCCGGGACCGGCCGCGGCGACGCCGAGGCGCGCGAGCCGGGCGCAGAGGCGCTCGGCGGGGAGCGCGGCGCCGTCGATCAGCGCGGCGTTGCCCTGGGGGTGGGCGCAGTCGAGCGC